>NZ_JBFOCW010000007.1:0-90570 GCF_040908005.1 Aeromonas sp. s1(2024)
GGAGAGCAGGAAGGGCTCAATCCCCATGTCCCGCATCCGGGTGATGGCGCCGATGGCGGTGTTGGTGTGCAGGGTCGACATCACCAGGTGACCGGCCGCGGGCGGCCCTCTTGAAGGAAACAAAGATGTATACCGAAACCATCAACAAGTGCGCCGCCAACGCGGCCCGCATCAACCGCTTCGAGCGCAGCGACAAGCTCGGCTTCTGGCTCAGCTCCGCCATGGCGGGGGCCTATGTGGGCCTTGGCATCATCCTCATCTTCACCCTCGGCAATCTGGTGGATCCCGCCATCCGGCCGCTGGTGATGGGGGCCACCTTCGGCATCGCCCTGACCTTAGTTGTCATCGCCGGCTCCGAGCTGTTTACCGGCCACACCATGTTCCTCACCTTCGGGGTGAAGACCGGCAAAATCACCATGGCCGACCTGCTGCGTATCCTGCCGCAGACCTGGGCGGGCAACCTGATTGGCTCCATCCTGGTGGCGCTGATCTACTCCTACGGCGGCAGCCTGCTGCCGGACGCGGGCAGTCTGGCCCACAAGGTGGCGCTGGCCAAGACCCAGGCACCGGCGCTGACCCTGTTTATGAAGGGGATCCTCTGCAACTGGCTGGTCTGCCTCGCCATCTGGATGGCGCTGCGCACCGAGGGTGCCGCCAAGTTCATCGCCATCTGGTGGTGCCTGCTCGCCTTCATCGCCTCCGGCTACGAGCACTCGGTCGCCAACATGACCCTGTTCGCCCTCTCCTGGTTTGGCGCCCACTCGGAGGCCTACACCCTGAGCGGCATCGGCCACAACCTGCTGTGGGTGACCCTGGGCAACACCGTCTCCGGTGCCCTCTTCATGGGCCTCGGCTACTGGTATGCCACCCCCAAGGCTGAGCGCCCGGTCGCGGTGAGCGACGCCACCACCACTGCCAGCCAGACCCAAACCGCCTGATCAGGAGGCCCCATGGACTACTTGCCCATCTTTTGCCGACTCGACAACAAACCCGTGCTGCTGGTCGGCGGCGGCGAGGTAGCACAGCGCAAGGCGCGCCTGCTGCTGGATGCCGGTGCCCACCTCACCGTGGTCGCGCCCGAGCTCGACCCCGAGCTGACGGAGCTGGCTGCCAACGGCAGCATCGAGTGGCTCGCCGGTGAATTTGCATCGGAACAACTGGCGGGCAAGTGGCTGGTGGTAGCCGCCACCGATCGGCGCGAGGTGAATGCCCTGGTCTACCAGAGCGCCAATATGGCGCGGATCTTTGCCAACGTGGTGGATGACCCGAAACGCTCCAGCTTCATCATGCCGTCGATCATCGATCGCTCGCCCCTGATGGTGGCCATCTCCTCCGGTGGCAAGGCGCCGGTGCTGGCCCGCTTGCTGCGGGAAAAACTCGAGGCCCTGCTGCCGCAACATCTGGGGGCCGTGGCGACCTTCGCCGGCAGCTTGCGGGATCGGGTCAAGGCCCGCTTCGCCTCCATGGGCGAGCGGCGTCGCTTCTGGGAGCGGCTGCTCGGAGCCGACCGGCTCGGTCAGGCGCTGGCCCGCGGTGATAGTGCCTCTGCCAATCAGCTGGCCGACAGCCTGTTTGCCGACGAGAGCCAGAGCGCTGGCGAAGTGGTGCTGGTGGGAGCCGGCCCCGGCGATCCGGGCCTGCTCACCCTGCACGCCCTGCGCCAGATGCAGCAGGCGGACGTGGTGGTCTATGACCGACTGGTCTCCGACGAGGTGATGGCGCTGGTGCGCCGCGATGCCAAGCGCATCTTCGTCGGCAAGCAGGCGGGAAACCACTGCGTGCCGCAGGAGGGGATCAACCAGCTCTTGCTGGAGGAGGCAAAGAAGGGGCAACGGATAGTGCGGCTGAAGGGGGGCGACCCCTTCATCTTCGGCCGTGGCGGCGAGGAGCTGGAGACGCTGGTCGGCACTGGCATCGGTTTTCAGGTGGTACCCGGCATCACCGCGGCCAGCGGCTGCGCGGCCTACGCCGGTATTCCGCTGACCCACCGCGATCACGCCCAGAGCGTCCGTTTCGTCACCGCCCACGGCAAGGGGGGCGCCCGGGATCTCGACTGGCCGCTGCTGGCCAAGGACAAACAGACGCTGGTGTTCTATATGGGACTCTCCTCCTGCGCCACCATCCGCGAACAGTTGCTGACCCACGGCAAGGGGGGCGACACCCCGGTGGCGCTGATCGAGCGTGGCACCCAGCCAAGCCAGCGGGTCATTCGCGGTACCCTCGATCAGTTGCCCGCGCTGGCGGTGGGCGTCGAGAGCCCGGCCCTCATCATGGTGGGATCTGTTGTGACCCTGGCGGACCAGCTTGCCTGGTTCGGGCAAGGAGGCGCCGCCGACGCGGCCCTGGCCTCGGCCTGATCGCTGCATCTATTCCAACGCCACCCTCGGGTGGCGTTTCTTTTTCTGCATTTACTGTCATAACCTCTTGTTTTGAGTCTGGTATCCTATGGGGACTGTCCGCCGGATCACCGAATTCAGGAATTCTGCTTCATGTCCCTCCCCCCCAAGAACAGCGCCAAACAGCGTGAACACGACAGAGCCCGCATCCTCACGCTGCTGCTGGCCGATGACGCCCTCACCGAGAGCCTGCTCGACCCGCAAGGGGAGCAGGACGCAGAGCTGCGGGACCAGACCAGCGAGCTGACCCGGCTGGTCAACAGCCTGCCCGCCGCCGATATCGCCGATGCGCTGGAGTCCCTGCCGCCGGACGAGCGCCACGTGCTGTGGCAGCAAGTGGATGCAGACAAGCACGGCCAGATCCTGGTGGAAGCGTCGGAGACGGTGTGGGACAGCCTCATCAGCGGCATGAGCGACAAAGAACTCCTGCACGCCCTGAGCACCCTCGACATCGACGACCAGATCTACCTGGGCCAGCACCTGCCCCGCAACCTGATGGGGCGGCTGCTCACCTCCATGGCGCCGGTGGACAGGGACAAGGTGCGGGAGGTGATCCGCTACGGCAAGCACACGGTCGGCGCCATGATGGACTTCGAGCTCATCACGGTGCGGCCCGACGTGACCCTGGCCACCGTCCAGCGCTATCTGCGCCTGCGCGGCCAGATCCCCGAGAACACCGACAAGCTGTTTGTCACCGATCGGCGCAACCGGCTGCAGGGGGAGCTACCCCTCACCGCCGTGCTGCTGCACAAGCCCGAGACCCTGGTGAGCGACGCGATGGAGAAGGATCCGGTCACCTTCGATCCGGAAGACAACGACGAGGCCGCCGCCCGCACCTTCGAGCGGGACGACCTGGTCTCCGCCGCCGTGGTGGATGCCAGGGGCAAGCTGATGGGCCGGCTCACCGTCGCCGAGGTGGTGGATCTGGTCTATGAAGAGAGCGACACCGATCTGCGCCGGATGGGGGGGATCAGCGAGGAAGAAGACGTGTTCGCCCCCGTCTCCAAGGCGGTCAAGACCCGCTGGGCCTGGCTCGCCATCAACCTCTGCACCGCCTTCGTGGCATCGCGGGTGATCGGCCTGTTCGAGCACACCATCTCCCAGCTGGTGGCACTGGCGGCCCTGATGCCCATCGTCGCCGGGATCGGCGGCAACACCGGCAACCAGACCATCACCATGATAGTGCGGGCGCTGGCGCTGCAGCACATCCAGACAGGCAACGTCTCCTTCCTGCTGTGGCGCGAGCTGGGGGTGGCCCTGATCAACGGCCTGGTGTGGGGCGGCATCATGGGCATCGCCACCTTCCTGCTCTATCAGGATGCGGCGCTGGGGGGCGTGATGACGCTCGCCATGATCCTCAACCTGCTGGTGGCGGCCCTGATGGGGGTCATCATCCCCATGACCATGAGCCGGCTGGGGCGCGACCCGGCGGTGGGGGCCAGCGTGATGATCACCGCCATCACCGACACCGGCGGCTTCTTCATCTTCCTGGGGCTGGCGACCCTGTTCCTGCTCTAGGGCCCGAGGCTGACCGTCTGCGGCTCCTGCCATGACGCGGGGCCGCTTTCGCGCAAAAACGGCATTTCCCGCCACTGGGCAAGGAATAGTCGTTGAAATGCCAACCCCACTCCTTATACTGGATCCACCTGTTTCCAGCGGTGGATCTGACACAATGGAATACAACACTTCAGAACTGTGCGACATCTATCAGGACATGGTGGATGTACTCGAACCCATGCTCTGCTCCTTCGGCGGCCGCGCCTCTTTCGGCGGCGTCATCACCACAGTCAAATGCTTCGAATCGAACGGTCTTATCCGTGAACTGGTCAAGGAGAACGGCGTTGGTCGCGTGCTGTTGATCGACGGTGGCGGCTCCATGCGTCGTGCCCTGATCGACAGCGAGATCGCCACCACGGCAGCGGAAAATGAGTGGGAAGGGATCGTCTGCTACGGTTGCGTCCGTGAGGTCGATATCCTGGAAGATCTCGACATCGGCATTCAGGCCCTGGCGGCCATTCCGGTGGGCGCCGACAGCAAGGATATCGGGGAAACCGATCTGCCGGTCAACTTCGGCGGCGTCACCTTCCTGCCGGATGACCACCTCTATGCCGATACCACAGGGGTGATCCTCTCCCCCGATGCCCTCGACATCGAGTAAATAACGCTGAGTGAAAATGGGAGCCCTGGCTCCCATTTTTTATGCCCGCTGATGGCGGAAAAGACGCAAAAAAAAGAGGGCCAGTAAACTACTGGCCCCTTAACTGGAAGCAATGTGAGCAATGTCGTGCCTTCACAAGAAGTCCATCACGTTGGAACAAATGAAGTCTTTCCCGGAAAACAAGGTAACAATAATCATTCTCATTTAACTGTGCAAGCCTTATTTGCGAAGATCGCAAAAAAATTGACCACCCATGGGGGTGGTCAATCTCATCAGGCTTGTCGCGTAGCAGCTTGCAGGTCAGCCAATCCGGCCTCCCCCACCAGCTTGCGGCTGAGATAGCGCAGCAGCACACCGTAAAGCGGCACAAACAACCCCAGACTTATCAGCAACTTGAATACGTAATCCACGGTCGCGATCTCGACCCAGTGCTCGGCCATGAAGGGATCCGTGCTGCGCCAGAAGGCGATGCTGAAGAAGGCGATGGTATCCACCAGATTGCCGAACAGGGTGGAGGCCGCCGGTGCCACCCACCAGGCTTTCAGCAGGCGCAGGCGGTTGAACACCACCACATCCATGAACTGGCCCACCAGATAGGCCATAAAGCTGGCTAACGCGATCCGGGCAACAAAGAGATTGAACTCTGCCAGATTGCCCACCCCCTGGAAGCTCCCTTCGAAGAAGAGCACCGAGAGCACGTAGGACACGGTCAATGCCGGCAGCATCACGGTCTGGATGATCTTGCGCGCCAGGCCGGCGCCGAAGATCCGCACCGTCAGATCGGTGGCCAGGAAAATGAACGGGAAGCTGAAGGCACCCCAGGTGGTGTGGAAGCCAAAGATGGTGATCGGCAGCTGCACCAGGTAGTTGCTGCTGGCAATGATCAGGATGTGGAACAACGAGAGACGCATCAGTGCCGTCTGGTACTGAGCCGGAGTCAGGTTCATATTGTGACCTTTTTGGTTAATGGGGTTAGGGAACCCATATCGCCACCATGGCGATAATCAAGGGGCGAGATTATACGCCCCAAAATTGATAGTTCAATCTTTATGCGGTTATCTCAAGGGATTGACTCGCATCGCACGCCAAGCTCACTCCCGGGACTGCCGAGCCAGCCAGAGCAGCGCCTCCGCGTCGTCCGGCTGCACCGCCGCCAGCCAGCAGCCGCTGTAATGCTCGTACTCGAGCCGAAAGCGGCTGCCTTCAAACTCCAGCAGCCAGCTGTGGCGATCCGCCCCCCACTCCCGCTCGAGGGCCGCCAGCTCCCACTCCTGCAACAGGGCCTCGGCCAAGGTCGGGAAGCTGTCCCAGTCAAGGCCCGGGCAGGTCAGCATCACCACCCCGGCTTCCCTGTCTGTCTGCGTGATACGCCAGTTCATCTGTGGTTCCTCAACTGCTGCACGAGAGCTCGCCCCCGCAATACCAGCCCGGATGCGGAGTGGCGAGATCCTCGTATGCCGGTTGCTCATCATAGGGATGCTGCAGGGCCGCAAACAGCCGCTCGAACGGCGCCATGTCGCCCTGCTCTGCCGCCTCGATCACCTGCTGGGCCAGGGCGTTGCGCAGCACATACTTGGGATTGACTGCATCCATCTGCCCCTTGCGCACGCCATCCTCGCTCCCTTCCCGGGCGAGGCGTGCCCGATAGACCTCAAGCCACCCCTGCCAGACGGCAGGATCCGGCAACAGGGCCAGCAGGCTGGCGGGCCACGCTCCCTCTCGCGTCACCTCACCGAGACGTCGCAGGAAGAGGTGGTAATCCACCTTGTGCGCCGCCAGCAGCCGGAACAACTCGCGGAACAGCGCCGGATCCTCCTCTTCCCACACCGCCAGCCCCAGCTTGGCGCGCATCAGCTCGGAGTAGTGCAACATCAGCTGGTGCTCGTACTGGGCCAGGGCCGACGCGAGCGCGTCGCCATCCACATGGCCGGCCAGCGCCTGTGCCAGCTTCTGCAGGTTCCAGTATCCGACCGCAGGCTGCTGATCCAGCGCATAGCGACCATCCGGATCCGAGTGGTTGCAGACGAAGTCCGGCACATAGGCCTCGATGAAACCGTAGGGGCCGTAATCCAGGGTCAGCCCGAGCAGGGACATGTTGTCGGTGTTCATCACCCCGTGACAGAACCCCGCCGCCTGCCACTTGGCGATGAGCCGCGCGGTGCGGCGCACTACTTCGGCAAACAGCTCGGCGCCATCGGCCAGCTCGGGGAAGTGGTAACGCCGCACATAGTCGATGAGGGCGGGGATCTTCTCCCCCTGCCCGCTCCAGGCGAAATACTCGAAATGACCGAAGCGCAGATGGCTCGGCGCGGTGCGCAGCACGGTCGCCCCGCTCTCCACCTGCTCCCGGTAGACAGGCTCGTCACTGCCCAGCAGCACCAGAGCCCGGGTGGTGGGAATGCCGAGGGCATGCAGCGCCTCGGAAGCCAGGTACTCGCGAATGCTGGATCGCAGCACGGCACGGCCGTCGCCGAAGCGGGAGAATGGCGTCTTGCCCGCCCCTTTGAGGTGCAGGTCCCAGCGGCTGGCATCAGGCGCCAGCTGCTCCCCCAGCAGCAGAGCGCGGCCATCCCCGAGGCGCGGGCTGTAACCACCGAACTGGTGGCCCGCATAGACCTGGGCCACCGGCTGCATGCCCGGCAGGGGCTGCCCCTGGCCGCAACAAGCGAGCCACTGCGCCTCGCTCACCTCCCCGAGCCCCAGCTCACCAAGCAGCGCACGGTTCAGATGCAGCAATCTGGGGCCATGCAGCGGCTGCGGGGCAACGGGCTCGCAAGCCCAAGGGAGTTCGGTGGCAAAAGTGTTGATCAACTTCATGGTGATGGAGGTTGTCCCTGCGTATGCTCGTGTCACTCTTTATACCGCCGTCGGCTCGTCGAGGCTAACAGGCGATCACGATTATTCATTTCAAGGAGAAGACGATGCCAAAGTGGGTCTATACCCTGCCCCTGCTGGCGCTTGCCTGGGGCCATCAGGCCAAGGCGGCCGACATAGACGCAGGCAAGGCCAAATCCGTGGTCTGTGCCGCCTGTCATGGCGCGGATGGCAAGGCGAGCGTCCCGACCTACCCCCACCTCGCGGGCCAGAACCAGGCCTATTTGCTCAAGCAGATGAAAGCGTTCAAGGAGGGTTCCCGTACCGAGCCGCTGATGGTTCCCTTCATGGCGATGCTGACCGAGGCGGACATGGAGAATCTGGCAGCCTATTACGCCAGCCTGAAATAATGCATGGCGCCGACCAACGGGCGCCTTTCCACTGTTTGTTGTGCCAGCCTACTTGTTGTGCCAGCCTACCGGCCTGGGCCTGCAGCGGTCGATGACAAGGTCTACCTGGGCCGACCCTACCGGCGGCAGTAGTCGATGATCAGGTCCATAAAGGCCTCACCGAAGCGCTCCAGCTTGCGGTGACCGACACCGTTGACCGCCAGCATTTCCTCCTCGGTCATCGGCATGAGCTGTGCCATCTCAACCAGGGTGGCGTCGTTGAACACCACATAGGGCGGCACCTCTTCATCCTCGGCGATCTGCTTGCGCAGGGCGCGCAGCTCCTTGAACAGCCGCTTGTCATAGTTGGCGTTGTCGAGCAGGCCGTTGCGCTTCTCCTTGCGACTGGAGATGGGCTGCAGGCGGGGGACTGCCAGTTCAAGCTTCATCTCGCCACGCAGCACGGGTCGAGCCGCTTCGGTCAGCTGCAACACCAGATTGCGGGTGATGTTCTGGGTCAGCAACCCCTTGTGGATCAGCTGGCGGATGACGCTCATCCAGTATTCGTGGCTCTGATCCTTGCCGATGCCGTAGGTCGACAGCTTGTCGTGACCGTGATCCTTGATGCGCTGGTTCAGCGATCCGCGCAGCACCTCCACCACATAACCCACCCCGAAATTCTGTCCCACCCGCCAGACGCAGGAGAGCGCTTTCTGGGCATCTTCGGTGCCGTCATAACTCTGGGGCGGATCGAGGCAGATGTCGCAGTTGCCGCACGGCTTGTCGTTGTACTCGCCGAAGTAGTTGAGCAGCACCTGACGGCGGCAGGTCTGCGCCTCGGCGAAGGCCGCCATCACGTTGAGCTTGTACTGCTCCACCTGCAACTGCTGGGGGTTTTCGATGTTGTCGAGCAGCCGGCGCACCCGGCCGATATCGGCAGGATCGTAGAGCAGCAGCGCCTCGGCCGGGGTGCCGTCACGCCCGGCGCGGCCGGTTTCCTGATAGTAGGATTCGATGTTCTTCGGGATGTCGTAGTGCACCACGAAGCGCACGTTGGGCTTGTCGATGCCCATGCCGAACGCCACCGTCGCCACCACGATCTCGATGTCATCCTTGAGGAAGGCCTCCTGGGTCTGCTGACGCAGCTCCAGCGGCAGACCGGCATGATAGGGTGCCGCCTTGCAGCCGTGACGGGATAGCCGCTCGGCCACCTCCTCCACCCGATTGCGGCTGGAGCAGTAGACGATGCCGCAGTTGCCCTTCTGGCTCTGCACGTAGCGCAGCAGCTGCTCCGCTGCCTTGAACTTCTCCACCAGGCTGTAGCGGATATTGGGCCGATCGAAGCTGGCGGTGTGGATGAAGGGATCGTTCAGTTCCAGCCGGTGCAGCATGTCGCTGCGGGTCGCCTCGTCGGCGGTGGCGGTGAGCGCCACCACGGGCACCTGGGGGAACCACTGCTTGAGCCGTCCCAGCGCCGCGTATTCCGGCCGAAAATCGTGCCCCCACTGGGAGACGCAGTGGGCCTCGTCGATGGCGAACAGGCCGAGGGGCAGCTCCGCCAACCGGTCCATGAACTCGTGCTGCAGCAAACGCTCGGGGGAAACATAAACCAGCTTGATCTCGCCCCGGCGCATGGCGGCAAAGTTCTGGATCATCTCCTCCCGGCTCAGGGCCGAGTTGATGTAGACCGCCGCCACGCCGTTGGCGCGCAGGGTGTCGACCTGATCCTTCATCAGCGAGATGAGGGGGGAGACCACTACCCCGAGCCCGGGGCGCAGCAACGCCGGGATCTGGTAGCAGAGCGACTTGCCGCCACCGGTGGGCTTGAGCACCAGCGCATCGCGCCCCGCCACGATCTGCTCGATGATTTCGAGCTGGCCCGGCCGAAATTGCTGATAGCCGAACACCGCCTGCAGCAGGGCAAGGGGATTCTCTGGCTGGGGGTCAGGCAGGGTTTCGGCAATGGCGGTCATGGGCTCTCCTTTGGGGTCGCCATTCTAAAGCAGCCGCCGCCCACAATAAACCTGCCATTGCGACTGTTAAGGAAGTGTTGCAGACTGGCTGGAGTTTTTACTCGGCTTTGATGACAGGGCGGACTCAAGGAATGAAACAGATGCTCAAGAAGATGGCGCTCAGTGGCATAGCCAACCTGTTCGCCGAAAAAATGCCCTTCAACAAGCTGATCGGCATGCAAGTCACCCACTACGACTTCGACAAGGTGGAGCTGCGCATCAAGATGGAACAGAAGCTCATCGGCAACCCTTTCCACAACATACTGCACGGCGGCGTCACCGCCAGCCTGCTCGATGTGGCGGGCGGCATGATAGTCGCCGCCTCCTGCATCGACGAGTTGGAGGACTTCTCCCCCAGCTATCTCAAGGAGCGCTTCTCGCGACTTGGCACCATCGATCTGCGGGTGGACTATCTTCGTCCCGGTCGCGGCAACGAGTTCATCGCCACCGCCCACATCATCCGGGCAGGCAGCAAGGTCGCAGTCGCCCGCATGGAGCTGCACAACGAAGAGGGCACTCACATCGCCTTCGGCACGGGGACCTACCTCGTCGGCTAATGGTTTTTATTGCATAAAAAGTGCGCTTCTAAGCTGATTTTAATCATTAGAATTCTTACCCCCTCCTCCGCTCAGGGTCCATACTGAAAGTCGGGATTCTGTGCAGAGGGAGGATTGCAGACGATGAGCGCGATACTGGCTACCCAACCATCCAGAGCCTTGCTGACACGACTTGAGGCCATGCGCGAAGAAGTGCAGACCCCAGAGTGCCGTCACTGGTTGGAACAGGAGCTGGAGGGGTATTCTCTCTGTTCACCCCTGCCCTGGTATCGCATCATTGCCTGTCGGCAACGCGGTCACTTCCTGAATCTGAAGACGGGAAAATATCTGACTTGCCATATCGGCAGCCAAACGCTAAGCCAACGCGACCTGGCCCAAGTTCAGTTCATCTATGCCCGTGAACCCGCCGCCCACTATTTACTGCGTCACGATTCCCATATCGAGCCCTGGCCGGAATCGCTGCTGGAAGCGTATCGAGAGCAGCTGATCCCTGGTCATCTCTGCCTGCAAGCCTGGCATGAGCCCGTGTCTTCGCTGCGTTCACAACTGATGGAGGGAATAGCACATTTCATTAGTGAGTACCCCAAGCATGCGGCCCTGCAAACCCAACACGGTTTCAAGGCATTGCGGCATCAACACTGGCATATCTGAATGAGCGCCTGGGGCGCAAGGAGGGCACCATCGACAAGACCCACAACGAGATTGTCACAATCTAGAGTGCCGGAGTCAGGATCAGACTCCACCAGTGGGGCCACCGAGCGGTGGCCCTTTTAGTTGGGCAAATGAGGAAGATCGGAGCAGCAGCTGCAGCAATCGACAATGGAAATGTCAGCTTTGCTTCAACAGACCAAATGCGAAAAGGCCGCTCATTGAGCGGCCTTTTCAAATGTGGTCGGTGTGAGAGGATTCGAACCTCCGACCCCTTCGTCCCGAACGAAGTGCGCTACCAAGCTGCGCTACACACCGATGTCTGCGGGGCGAGAATTTACCGAAAGCCCCGACCCGACACAAGCCTTTTTTTGCATTCACTCTAAAAAAATGGCTTTACGCTCAATAATTCAGCGAGTAGCAGGAAAAATCGCCCACAAGGTATCTTTCCGCCTGCCTTCAGTCCTGTCGAGGCAACCTGAACTCGGTCGGCCCCAGCAAACGCCGGCTCCAATCCGCCACCACTCCATGTTCCAGCCAATGAGCCGCATGCTGGCGCCAGTTGGGAGAGAGCGCCGGGTTCTCCAGCAGCAGTTGCAGCTCTTCCTCGTTGCGGGCCTGGTTGAACAGGATGTCGGCGGTGCGCTTCACCGTCAGCTCAGGGTAGGGTCTGTCCACCAGTGTCAGCTCCCCCTGCGGATCCACCCTTCCCTCTTCCAGCACCCGCAGCAGCCAGCCACAGCGACCACTCAGCTGCATCACCTGGGAGAGCTGGCCATAGCCAAAGCGCTGGTTGAGCTTGAAACAGGGGGATCTGGGCTGGCTTATCTGGATCAGCGCCTCTCCAAGTCGATAGACATCGCCGATGCAAGCCTGCACCTCCGTCAGCCCCGAACCAGAGAGATTCTCGCCAAAGGCGGCAGGCTGCCAGGGTGTGCGCGGTACAGGCAGTCCCAGCGCGGTTTGCCAGGTTTTCCACCAGGCGTAGTGCTCCGCAGGGTAATGGTGCAGGGCCCGATCCGGGCCGCCATGATGGCGTCCGTCGCTCTGCTCATCCCCGCGAAGGCCGAGGAAATCGCACCACAGAGGGGCGTCGGCAGGCTGCTTGTGGATGGCACTGATGAGGCCGGGGGCCTGCTCTGGGTTCAGTTCGGCACTCTGGCCGATGAAGAGGGAGATCCGCATTCCATTCTCCTGACGGATGGGGGAATGCGGATCTTATCACGGGGCAGGTCAGGCAACTGCCTGCATCTGGGTGGTCATGGCGATTTCGGCACGGCGGCGTTTCTCCGCCCGGGCCATCAGATACCAGCTACCGAAGGTGAACAGGGATACCGACAGCAGGATCAGGCTCGCGATGGCGTTGATCTCGGGCTTCACGCCGAGGCGCACCGCCGAGAACACTTCCATCGGCAAGGTGGTCGAACCCGGGCCGGAGACGAAGCTCGCCAGCACCAGATCATCCAGCGACAGGGCGAACGACATCATGCCACCCGCCGCCAGCGACGGGGCGATCATCGGGATGGTGATCAGGAAGAACACCTTCCAGGGCTTGGCACCCAGGTCCATGGCCGCCTCCTCGATGGAGAGATCCAGCTCCCGCAGCCGCGCCGACACCACGATCGCCACATAGGCGGTACAGAAGGTGGTATGTGCTATCCAGATGGTCAGCATGCCCCGCTCCGCGGGCCAACCCACCAGCTGGGCCATGGCCACGAACAACAGCAGCAGGGAGAGACCGGTGATCACCTCGGGCATCACCAGCGGCGCCGTCACCATGCCGCCGAACAGGGTCCGGCCACGGAAGTGAGGGATCCGGGTCAGCACGAAGGCCGCCACCGTCCCCAGCGCCACCGCCGCGATGGCGGTGTAGAAGGCGATCTCCAGGGAGCGGAACACGGACCCGATCAACTGTTTGTTGTCGAGCAGGCCGAAGTACCACTTGAGCGACCAGCCTCCCCACACCGTCACCAGCTTGGAGGCGTTGAAGGAGTAGATGACCATGATGATCATGGGCAGGTAGATGAACAGCAGCCCCAGCCACAGCATCAGCTTGGCAAAACCGAAACGTCTCATGCCTTGCCCTCCAGCTCTTTGGCCTGGTTGCGGTTGAACAGGATGATGGGAATGATCAGCACCGCCAGCATCACCACCGCCAGGGCGGAGGCCACCGGCCAGTCACGGTTGTTGAAGAACTCCTGCCACAACACCTTGCCGATCATCAGGGTCTCCGGGCCACCCAGCATCTCGGGGATGACGAACTCGCCCACCACCGGGATGAAGACCAGCATGCAACCGGCGATGATGCCGTTCTTGGAGAGTGGCACCGTGATCTGCCAGAACCGGGTCAGGTTGCGGGCACCCAGATCGGAGGCCGCCTCCAGCAGGCTCTGGTCGTGCTTGACCAGGTTGGCATAAAGCGGCAGCACCATGAACGGCAGGTAGGAGTAAACGATGCCGATATAGACCGCCAGGTTGGTATTGAGGATCTGCAGCGGTTCGTCGATCACCCCGATGCCCAGCAGGACACTGTTGAGCAGGCCGTTGTTGCTGAGGATCCCCATCCAGGCGTATACCCGGATCAGGATCGCCGTCCAGGTCGGCATCATGATGAGCAGCAGCAGAACGGTCTGGGTCTCCTTGTTGGCCCGCGAAATGGCGTAAGCCATGGGATAACCGATCAACAGGCAGAGCAGGGTGCTGACCAGGGCTATCTTGAGGGACCCCAGATAAGCCGCGATATAGAGCTCATCCTCCTGCAGCAGCAGGTAGTTGCCCAGGTTGAGCAGTATGGTGAGCTGATTGTCTGCCCAGCTCACCACGTCCGTGTAGGGCGGGATGGCCACGTCCGCTTCGGCGAAGCTGATCTTCACGACGATGATGAAGGGCAGCAGGAAGAAGAGGAACAGCCAGAAGAAGGGGATACCGATGACCAGCTGCCGCCCTCCCACCTGTTTGAGTCGTCTCAATGCCTTCATGATTGCAGCACCACGCCGCTGTCATCTTCCCAGTAGAGGAACACCTGGTCATCCCAGGTCGGCCGTTTGCCGTGGCGTTCGGCATTGGCGATGAAAGCCTGAACGATTTTGCCCGAGGGCAACTGGATGTGATACACGGAATGGCCGCCCAGATAGGCGATGTCATAAACCTCGCCCTTGGTCCAGTTGAAGTCCGGATGCTCGATCTCTTCCGGCTTTTGCAGGCTCATCAGCAGTTTTTCCGGACGCAGGGCATAGGTGACCTTCTTGTTCTCCGCCCGGGAGCTGATGCCGTGACCCACATAGATGGGCTGCTCCAGATCCGCACAGGCGATGATGGCGTGGTCCTGCTCATCCTCCACCAGCAGGCCGTCAAACAGGTTGACGTTGCCGATGAACTCGCACACCAGCCGACTGGCCGGGGTCTCGTAGATGTCCATCGGGCTGCCGATCTGCTCGATGCAACCGAGGTGCATGATGGCGATCCGCTCGGCCATGGTCATGGCTTCTTCCTGATCGTGGGTCACCATGACGCAGGTCACGCCCACCCGCTCGATGATCTCGACCAGCTCGAGCTGCATGGTGGAGCGCAGCTTCTTGTCGAGCGCCCCCATGGGCTCATCCAGCAGCAGCAGCTTGGGACGCTTGGCCAGGGAACGAGCCAGCGCCACCCGCTGACGCTGACCACCGGAGAGCTGGTGCGGCTTGCGGCGGGCGTACTGGGTCATCTGCACCAGCTTGAGCATCTCTTCCACCCGGGCATCGATCTCCGCCTTGGGCAGGCCATCCTGCTTGAGGCCGAAGGCGATGTTCTGGGCCACCGTCATGTGGGGGAACAGGGCATAGGACTGGAACATCATGTTGATGGGGCGTTCATAGGGCGGCATGTCGGTAATGTCGACGCCGTCGAGGAACAGCCGTCCTTCCGTGGGTCGCTCGAACCCGGCCAGCATCCGCAGCAAGGTGGACTTGCCGGAGCCGGACCCACCCAGCAGGGCGAAGATCTCGCCCTTGTGGATGTTGAGAGACACGTTGTCGACCGCCAGCGTTTCGTCGAACTGCTTGCTTACCCTGTCTATTTTGACCAGCACTTCTTTACGCTGCTGGCTGCCCTCGAGGGCTTTCTTGTAGGCACTGGAGGCTATCGCCATTACCAAACTCCCAAAGGTGATTCCGGCCTGGGCCGATCCATCAATACAATCTGGCGCCCCGGGATGGGCGCCAAGGTTAGGTTCCGGATTTGATCTTGGTCCAACTCCGGGTGATCAGGCGCTGCACCGAGCGGGGATGTGCTTCCTGCACATACAGACGCTCAAGCACCGCCTGGGGGGGATAGACAGACTCGTCCTCGCGCACGGCCTTGTCCATGAACTCTCCCGCCTTGATGTTCGGGTTCGCGTAACCCACATAGTCGCTCACCTTGGCGATGACCTGCGGTTCGAGAATGTAGTTGATCAAGGCGTGAGCCTCTTTCACGTTGGTGGCATCGGCCGGGATCGCCATCATGTCGAACCAGAGATTGCCACCCTCCTTGGGGATGCTGTAGGCAATATTGATCCCCTTGCCCGCCTCCTCGGCCCGGGACGCCGCCTGCAGGATGTCGCCGGAGAAACCCGCCGCCACGCAGATGTTGCCGTTGGCGAGGTCACCGATGTACTTGGAGGAGTGGAAGTAGGCCACGTAGGGGCGCACCTTGAGCAGCTGCTCTTCGGCCCGCTTGATATCCGCCGGCTCATGGCTGTTGGGGTTGAGCCCCAAGTAGTTGAGGGCAGCCGGGATCATCTCGTCCGCCGAATCGAGGAAGGCCACGCCGCACTGGGAGAGCTTCTTCATGTTTTCCGGCTCGAAGATGGTCGCCCAGGAGTCAATCTTGTCGACACCCAGCACTTCCTTGATCTTGTCGACGTTGTAGCCGATGCCGTTGGTGCCCCAGAGGTAGGGCACGGCGTACTGATGGCCCGGATCCACCTTCTCGAGCTGCTTGAGCAGCATGGGGTCCAGGTTGCTCAGGTTTGGCAGCAGGGTGAGGTCCAGCTTCTGGAAGGCCCCCGCCTTGATCTGCTTGGCCAGGAAATTGTTGGAGGGCACGACCAGATCGTAGCCGGTGCGTCCGGTCAGCAGCTTGCCTTCCAGCGTCTCGTTGGAGTCAAACACGTCGTAGACGGTCTTGATCCCGGTCTTCTGCTGAAAGTCACTGAGGGTGGTCTCGCCGATATAATCGGACCAGTTGTAAAAATGAACCACAGGGGCTGCCTGGGTCAGATTTGCAAACCCCAGGGTCAGGGCCAGCGTTGCCATCTTGGTCATGTGCACTTATCAGTCCTCATTTGTGTGATTTTGCCAGTCGCGCATCCATACGCGCCGTCCAACCTGTCGGGTGGTCACCACCCTCCCGGCCGAACTGCGGACCGGGAGGGGTACTCGTCACTCTTACTTGCCTGACTTGATCTTGGTCCAGCTGCGGGTCATCAGACGCTGCACCTTGGCCGGCAGATCCGGGAAGGTGTAGATCTTCTTGAGGGTATCCGGCGTCGGGTAGATACCCGGGTCGGTACGGATCGCCTCGTCCACCAGCGGCGTGGCCGCCTTGTTGCCGTTCGGGAACTGCACCACGTTGGTGATGTTCGCGATCACGTCCGGCTTCATCAGGTAATTGATGAAGGTGTGGGCCGCCTCGACGTTCTTGGCATCCGCCGGGATGGCGATCATGTCGAAGAAGCTGCCTGCCCCCTCTTTCGGAATGGTGTAAGTCAGGCTGACACCGTTCTTGGCCTCGGCGGCACGCGCCTTGGACTGCTGCAGGTCACCGGAGTAACCCACTGCCACGCACAGGTTGCCGTTGGCCAGATCCGAAATGTACTTGGAGGAGTGGAAGTAAGCGGTATAGGGACGGATGGAGAGGAACAACGCCTCTGCCTTCTTCAGCTCGTCCGGCTTCTGGCTGTCCGGCTTGAAGCCCAGGTATTGCAGGGCGGCCGGCAGCATTTCGGTCGGCGAGTCGAGGAAGGAGACACCGCACTCCTTCAGCTTGGCCATGTTCTCCGGCTTGAACACCAGATCCCAGGAGTCCACCGGGGCATCGGCCCCCAGCACGGCCTTCACCTTCTCGGCGTTGTAGGCATAGCCGATGGTGCCCCACAGGTAAGGGATGGAGTATTGGTTGCCCGGATCGCTCGGTTCGAGCGCCTTGAGCAGGTCGACGTCCAGGTTCTGCCAGTTGGAGAGTTTGGACTTGTCCAGCTTCTGGAAGACACCTGCCTTGATCTGCTTGGCCAGGAAGGGGTTGGACGGTACGACGATGTCATAGCCCGACTTGCCTGCCAGCAACTTGGCTTCCAGCACTTCGTTGCTGTCGAACACGTCGTAGACCACCTTAATGCCCGTCTCCTTCTGGAAGTTTTCCAGCGTATCCGGCGCGATGTAGTCGCTCCAGTTGTAGACGTGCAGCACCTTCTCGTCGGCCATCGCCCCGGTACTCATCATGACCAGCGCCACGGAAGCAGCCATCATTCCCTTTTTAAAAGACATAGTCCTTGTCTCCTAAGCAAATTGTATGCGTAAGCCAACCTGCCCGGTTCCCGCCTATTCCCGCAGCTTTGCAGCCGTCAGGTCCAGACTGAGCCTGGCCAGTTTGACCAATTCATCCACCTGTTCCTCGGTGATCACCAAGGGGGGCGATATGATCATGGTATCGCCGACAGCCCTCATCACCAAGCCATTGTTAAAACAGAACTCCCGACAGGTCATCCCGGCATGGAGCTCGGCCGGGAAGCGACGTTTCGTCTGCTTGTCCTGCACTATTTCCAGCGCGGCGACCAGGCCTTTTCCACGGGTTTCCCCCACCAGCGGATGGTCCGCCAGCTCAGCCCAGCGGCGCTGCAAATAGGGGCCGATACTATCATGAACTCGCTTAACTATGCTCTCCCTTTGCATAAGCTGGATGTTGGCAATGGCCACGGCGCAGGCGACCGGATGGCCGGAATAGGTGAAGCCATGGTTGAACTCCCCCCCCTCTTCCACCAGCACCCTGGCAACCCTGTCCCCCACCATCACGGCGCCCATCGGCAGATAGCCGGAGGTAATGCCCTTGGCCAGGCACATGAGGTCGGGTTTGATGCCAAAACCTTCACTGGCAAACCAGTGACCGGTGCGGCCAAAGCCGCAGATCACCTCGTCGGCGATAAGCAGGATGCCGTACTGGTCGCAGATGCGCTGGATCTCGGGCCAGTAGCTCTCGGGGGGAATGATGACCCCCCCCGCACCCTGGATAGGCTCGCCGATGAAGGCGGCCACCTTGTCCACCCCCAGTGCCAGGATCTTCTCTTCCAGCTGGCGGGCACGGGCCAGACCGAACTCGTGGGCGCTCATGCCCTCTCCCTCACCGAAGTGATAGGGCTGGTCGATGTGGACTATGCCCGGAATGGGCAAGCCGCCCTGGGCGTGCATCCCCTTCATGCCCCCCAGACTGGCCCCCGCCACGGTGGAGCCGTGATAGGCATTGTGGCGGCTGATGATCACCTGCTTGTCAGGTTGTCCCTTGCTGGCCCAGTAGTGGCGCACCATGCGCAGCACGGTGTCGTTGCACTCGGAACCCGAGCCGGTGAAGAAGACGTGGTTGAGGTGGGAAGGCGTGATCTCGGCGAGCAGGGTGGCCAGCTCGGCAGCAGGGGGGTGGCTGGTCTGGAAGAAGAGGTTGTAGTAGGGCAGTTGCTGCATCTGGCGGGTGGCGGCATCCACCAGCTCCTGACGGCCGTAGCCCATGTTGACGCACCACAGACCCGCCATCCCGTCCAGAATGCGCTTGCCTTCGGAGTCTTCCAGATAGACGCCTTCGGCCTTGGTGATGATGCGACTGCCCTTCTTGTTCAGGGCCTGAAAATCGGTAAACGGATGCAGATGATGGCTGGCTTCCAGTTGCTGCCACTCACGGGTGGTGTGCTGCATTGCTTGCTCCTCGGTTCCTTCGATTCGGCGAATCTTGTCGCCATTCATGAGGGCACGGGTGGCCTGCCCGGTCACTGCCATTCACGGGGCTGGCACTCTCTTGCCTGCTCGATGCCTTTCCATGGGGCGAACATCGTCGCCAGTTGATTGCAGGTGACGCCCCTCTCCATTGCGAGAGCGGGCCTCACCTATACTCGGTGCCTTCCGGGTCGCGGGCGCCGCCGCGAGACGGGCCTTCGGCACCTTGCTTGCGATATGACGGGGAGAGGCCTCGCCTCCCCCGGGGACAGATCAGACGTTCAGCAACAGGAATTCCCGTTCCCAGCGGCTGATCACGCCGAAGTAGGTCTCGTACTCCTTGCGCTTGACGGCCACGAAGGCGCGGATGAAGCGCTCCCCCAGCATGTCCTTGATGGGTTCACACTGCTCCAGGTGGCTCAGCGATTCCTCCAGCGAGCGGGGCAGGCTGTAGGGCAGGTCATAAGCACTCGCCTTCATCTCCTGCATGGGTTCGAGCTTCTCCAGCATGCCGAGGTAGCCGCAGGCCAGGGTGGCGGCCAGGGCCAGATACGGGTTGGCATCGGCCCCGGCGAAGCGGTTCTCGACCCGACGTGCGCTCGGTTCGGAGAAGGGGACCCGCAGGCCGCAGGTGCGGTTTTCCACACCCCACTGCACGTTGCGCGGCGCACTCTCGCCAAAGGTGAGGCGGCGGTAGGAGTTGACGTTCGGCGCCAGCAGGGCGGTCACTGCCGGGGTGTATTTCTGCAGGCCGGCGATGAAATGCATGAACAGATCGGAGTTGCCCCCTTCGCTGGTACCAAACAGGTTGTTGCCATCCATGTCTTCCAGGCTCTGGTGGATGTGCATGGCGGAACCCGGTTCGTTGCTCATGGGCTTGGCCATGAAGGTGGCATAGATGCCGTGGCGATGAGCGGCCTCGCGCATGGTGCGCTTGAACAGAAACACCTGGTCGGCGAGATCGATGGCATCCCCGTGCAGGAAGTTGATCTCCATCTGGGCGGCGCCGGATTCATGGATCAGGGTGTCCACCTCAAGCTCCTGGGCCTCGCAGTAGTCGTACATGTCCTCGAAGATGGGGTCGAATTCGTTCACCGCATCGATGCTGAACGACTGGCGGGCCGTTTCCGGGCGGCCGTTGCGGCCCACCGGCGGCACCAACGGATAGTCGGGATCTTCGTTGCGGGTCACCAGGTAGAACTCCAGCTCCGGCGCCACCACCGGCTTCCAGCCCTGCTTCTCGTAGAATGACAGAACCCGGCGCAGCACGGAGCGGGGAGCGATGTCGATGAGCTTGCCGTTGACGTCAAAGCAGTCGTGGATCACCTGGGCGGTGGGCTCCAGCGCCCAGGGTACGAAACGAATGGTGTTGGGATCGGGATAGAGCTGCATGTCCCGCTCCAGCGGGTCTATCATGCTGTCGTCATCCGGGTACTCGCCGGTCACCGTCTGGGTGAAGATGACCTCGGGCAGCCGCATGCCCCCTTCGCGCAGAAACTTGTTGGCTGGAATGATCTTGCCTCGGGCATTGCCGGTGAAATCCGGAAACAGGCACTCCACTTCCGTGATGCGATTGCTCTCCATCCAGCCCTTGATACTGTCCATGTTAAACCCCGACTTTACGGTTGCCATTGTCAAGGGTGTCTAATATAAGGAACACCCTTGTTAAGAAAATGTAATCGACCACACCATAAAAGCCCGTGATAAAGGCCTTTGTCAAGCAGCGGTGTTTAAAAAACTATAAACAACGGCCTGTATAATGACCAGCTCGGCACCAAATACTAAACACTTTGTGTCACGATCAGCCCACTGCAAGCTCGATGCCAACGGCGGCGGGATCTCGTTCGATACTCAGTCAGACCCTGTCGGAGAAGGCCCATTTCTTTGCAAGGGCGCACACTCCTTATCCAATTTCCTTTGCATGTCTGCATTTTTTTGGTACAAGGCCCGCCCTGATTTGCACTCTCCTGCATGGATTTGGTGCAAAACGGGATACAAGGGCTTGGTCTGACGACAGACAGCCCCCATCAATGGGTAACATTGGGAAACTGACTGGTAGCAAACCGTATGTGTGATTTCATGACAGAAGACCAACTGACCTTCTACAAAGGCCAGATCGAGCGACAAATCCTTGAGCTCGAAGAACGTCTCAACTCCCAGGCCAGCCAGGCTATCGCCACCGATACCAACGAGATGGCGGATGAAATTGACCGTGCCAGTGTCGAGGAGGCCCGTCGCCTGGAGCTGAACCGCATCGAGCACGACAAGTTGCACCTGCGCAAGCTGAAAGGGGCGTTGAAGCGGATCAATGAAGGGGATTTCGGCTATTGCGAATCCTGTGGCGACGAGATCTCTCTCAAGCGGCTGCAGGCCCGTCCCGAGTCCCGCTTCTGTGTTGAATGCCAGAGCACCAAGGAATTCAACGACACTCACGTGTTCCGTCGCGTCGCCTGATGCGGCGAACAAGCCCGGCCTCGGTACGAGCCGGGCACAGGGCAGGCCATGCCCGAAGATGACGCGGCCGGGTGATCCCCGGCCCCTTTCACAGCAAGAGCGTGACAACTTCTGTTAGACTCCGGGCAAGTCCCGGATCCTACAGGAGATCAAAGCGTGAAATGGCTCATCAGGCTGTGCTTGTGCCTGCCATTGCTGGCACAAGCACAGACGCTCACCGTCAAGGTCCCCAGCCGACCGATCAACGATCTCGACAACGAATACCAGCTCAAGCTGCTGGAACTGGCGCTCAACCACGCCGGGCAGCCCTACAAGCTGGAGCGGGTCGACCTCAATCTCAACCAGTACAGCCTCCAGCAGGCGCTTGCCAAGGGCAAGGTCATCAATGTGTTCTGGATGGGTACCTCCAGCGCGCTGGAATCCTCCCTCACCGCAGTGCCAATCCCGCTGTTTCGTGGCCTGGAAGGGCTGCGCCTCTCCTTCATTCACGCCGATGCCCAGGAGCGGTTCAACCAGATCAACACCCTGGCAGACCTCAAGAAACTGAAAGCCGCACAGGGGGTGGGCTGGGCCGACAACAAGATCCTGGAACTGGCAGGCATTCCCACCTATGCCGGGCGCTACAGCAACCTGTTTCGCCTGATGAATGACGGCGACAAGCTGGACTTCTTCCCCCGTGGTCTGGTGGAAATCTTCGCCGAACGCAGCGAGCTGGCGGCACAATATCCCAACCTGGTGATCGATCAGCACCTGCTGATCCGCTACCCCTTCGCCGAGTTCTTCTTCGTCAGCCCGGAGTCGCCGAAGCTGGCCAAGGCGATCCAGACCGGCCTCGAGCGTGCCTATGCCGACGGCAGCTTCATGGCGTTCTTTCGGGAGAACCCCAAGATCCGCGAGGCCCTGGCCAGCGCGAATCTGGAGCAGAGAGTCACCATCGCCCTGCCCAATCCCGACATGACCCCCTTGCTCAAAAGCATTCCGGCCCAATATTGGGAATATCCACCGTCGCAGGAGTAAACGGACACGATATCCGGCGTTGAGAATATCCACCGCTGCGAGCATAAACGGACACGGTATCCCGGCGTTGGGAATATCCGCCGCCGGGAGCGTGATCAGCCGCGGGTCATCCCATCCGGTGGGCGCAGCCCGCCGCAGACGCACAGGAACGCGAGGTCGCCCGGCCTCAATACGCGCACCAGGGAGGTGCCATGAAACGACTGGATGACTGGTTTCGCGACTACGGCCAGAGCCATCAACACCCCGTCAATGTGGCCATCCACAAGGTGGCGGTGCCAGGCATCTACCTCTGCATCCTGGCACTGCTCTGGTGCCTGCCCGCTGGTCCCCTGCCAGCGTCCCTCAACTGGGCGGAGCTGGCGGCCATCCCGGTGCTGGTCTTCTACCTGCGGCTGTCGTTGACGATCTTTACGGGGATGACGGCCCTGACCGCCCTGGGGCTGGCCTTCTGCCACGTCTGGCAGGGGCCGCTGCTGTGGCCTGCCCTTATCGGGTTCGTGCTGTTCTGGATAGCCCAGTTCGTCGGTCACCATATCGAGGGGAAACGCCCCTCCTTTCTCACCGACCTGCAATTTCTGCTGGTAGGCCCCGCCTGGGTGCTGGCCAGCCTCTATCGTCGTTTGGGCATCCCTTTCTGAGGGAGGCCAACAGGAGAGACCATGAGACATCTTCAGACCCTTGCTCGCACCCTGCCCCTGCTGCTGGGGGCACTGATGGCCGGCCCGGTGCTGGCCGACAAGGCCGATCCCGTCGGCGAGGTGAGCACCGCCTTCAAGCTGCTCGGCCCCAACCACAAGATCCTGGTGGAGGCGTTCGACGACCCTAAAATCGCCGGTGTCGCCTGCTATCTGGCCCGCCCCAAGACCGGCGGCGTCAAGGGCGGACTCGGGCTGGCGGAAGATCCCTCCCACGCCTCCCTCTCATGCCACCAGATCGGCCCCATCACCCTGCCCGCCAAGCTGAAGGCGGGGGAAGAGGTGTTCGACGTCAGCACCTCGCTGGTGTTCAAGGAGCAGAAGGTGGTGCGTTTTTACGACGAGAAGCGCAATGCCCTTGTCTATCTGACTTACAGCACCAAGTTGGTGGATGGTTCGTACAAGAGTGCAGTGAGTGCCGTCCCCATCATGCCCTGGGGTTGAAACAGCACCACTTATCCCGTGATGACGGCCACTATTTGTTGTAATTTAACCACATCATTATCTACGGAGAGCGCACCATGAGAGTCGCCGTTTTCAGTACCAAGAGCTACGACAAGGAACATTTCCACCAGGCCAACGCCCAGTACGGTTTCGATCTGGAGTTCTTCGACGTGCGGCTGGAGGCCAAGACGGCCCGTCTCGCCCACGGCTTCCCCGTGGTCTGCCTGTTCGTCAACGATGATGCCGACCGCGAAGTGCTGACCGAGCTGGCGCAGTACGGCACCAGGGTCATCGCCCTGCGCTGCGCCGGTTACAACAACGTGGATCTGGCCGCCGCCAAGGAGCTGGGACTCAAGGTGGTGCGGGTGCCTGCCTACTCCCCCGAGGCCGTTGCCGAACATGCGGTGGGCCTGATGATGACCCTCAACCGCCGCATCCATAAGGCGTATCAGCGCACCCGGGACGCCAACTTCTCCCTGGAGGGGCTGGTGGGCTTCAACATGCATGGCCGTACCGCCGGCATCATAGGCACCGGCAAGATCGGCATCGCCACCTTGCGCATCCTCAAGGGGTTCGGCATGCGCCTGCTGGTGAGCGACCCCTATCCGAACCAGGCGGCCATCGATCTGGGCGCCGAGTACGTGGATCTCGACACCCTGTTCCGTCAGTCCGATGTCATCAGCCTGCACTGCCCCCTGTTCAAGGAGAACTATCACCTGCTGAACAAGGAGGCCTTCGCCAAGATGAAGGACGGGGTGATGATCATCAACACCAGCCGGGGCGGCCTGCTCGACTCCAACGCCGCCATCGAGGCCCTCAAGACTGCCCGCATCGGCGCCCTGGGGCTGGACGTCTATGAGGAGGAGGAAGACCTCTTCTTCGAGGACAAGTCCAACGAGGTGATCACCGACGACGTCTTCCGCCGCCTGTCTGCCTGTCACAACGTGCTGTTCACCGGTCACCAGGCCTTCCTGACCCGGGAGGCGCTGCACGCCATCGCCGACACCACCCTCAGCAACATCCAGGCCATCGAGAGCCAGGGCCGCTCAGACAACGAAGTGGAGTGATCCCTGAGACGTTGTCGCCACGCCATTGATCCCGCCGCCGGGTTGTGAGACCCGGCGGCATCGGGTAGGCTACCAGCCCTTTTTTGTACAGGAGTCTGGCCAGCATGTTCATCGGATTTGATTACGGTACCTCCAACTGTGCCGTCGCCGTGATGGAACAGGGCAGCCCCAGGCTGCTGACCCTCTCCGGTTCCCATTACCTTCCCTCCACCCTGCACGCCCCCCACCGGGACGCCATCGCCGGCCTCCTGGCCGAAGGCCTGGCCCCCGTCCAGCAGAGCGAATACCTCAAGCTGCGCGGTCCCGTGGTGACCCGGGCCCAGGCGGTGCGCCGCCAGATGCGCGAAGAGGGACTCATCGACGAGCTGAGCTTCGGCGGTGCGGCGCTGGCGCGCTATCTGGAAGAGCCGGACGAGGGCTACTACATCAAGTCCCCCAAATCCTTTCTCGGGGCCTATGGCCTCAAGGCTCCCCAAATCGCCCTGTTCGAGGACATTGTCTGCGCCATGATGTTGCACGTGCGCCGGGAGGCGGAGCAGCAGACGGGCAGCACCATCCGCCAGGCGGTGATCGGCCGACCGGTCAACTTCCAGGGACTGGCGGGGGAAGAGAGCAACCGCCAGGCCATCGCCATCCTGAGGGAGGCGGCACGCCTCGCCGGGTTCGAGCGGGTGAAGTTCCTCTATGAGCCGGTGGCCGCCGGCTTCGAGTTCGAAGCGCGCCTCACCGAGGATGCGGTGGTGCTGGTGGTGGATATCGGGGGCGGGACCACCGACTGCTCCGTACTGCGCATGGGCCCGAGCCACCGTGACCAGCTGGATCGCAGCGGCGATCTGCTCGGTCACAGCGGCCAGCGCATCGGGGGCAACGACTTCGACATCCGCCTGACCGTGGAGGGCATGATGCCGCTGCTCGGCATGCACGAGACCCTCAAGACCGGCAAGCCACTGCCCCATCCCCTGTTCTGGGACGCCGCCGCCATCAATGACGTCAGTGCCCAGAGCCGTTTCTACAGCCTGGATACCGCACGTCAGTTGCAGGATCTCCAGCTCGACAGCCAGCCGGGCAGCAAGCTCCCGCGCCTCGCCAGCCTGCGGGCCCACAAGCTGAGCCATCAACTGGTGTGGCGCGCCGAGCAGGGCAAAATCGCCCTCTCCGACCACGAGCATAATCACCAGACCCTGAACGAGCTGGAAAAAGGGCTGGAGGCGGCACTCACCCGCCCCCAGCTGGCCAGTGCTTCCGCCCCCTTGCTGGAGAAGATTGGCGAGCTGATGGACGAGGCTATCCTGGCGGCAGGCGTGCAGCCTGACCGGGTCTTCGTCACCGGCGGCAGTGCCCGCTCCCCCCTCATCAAGGCCTTCATCCAGCAGAAACTGCCCAAGGTACCGCTGGAGGGGGGTGATGACTTCGGTTCGGTGGCCTCGGGCCTCGCCCGCTATGCCGAGCGCCTGTTTGCGGACTGAGACGGCCAGGGGAGCCATGGGCAACCGGTAGACAGGTTCGCTCGGGGCGGGTGTTGCCATTTGCCGACACCCCCTCTTCCCCCGGGGCGACAGAAGCGGTCGGGCTCCTCCCCCCTCGCCCTGCCGCCTGGGCCCGGGGACAGGTATGCTTGTCATACCCACCACCGGAGCCCCTTCAATGCCCAGATACCTGCTACTGTTGCTCGCCCTGCTTCTGCTCAGCGCCTGCAGCAGTGCTCCCCGCTTTGCCTCGCAAGACCTGCAACACCATCACTGGGTGCTCGATCGGCTGGATGGCCAGGCCATCGCCAGCCGCCGCAGCAATCCCCCCGACATCGAGATCGGTGAGCACTTCACCGTCAACGGCATCGCCGGTTGCAACCGCTACTTCGGCCAGGGTCACCTCAAGGGGAACAAGCTCTGGGTCACCAGCCTCGGCAGCACCGCCATGGCCTGTCCCCCCGAACTCGATCTGATAGAGCAGGCCGTGCTCGCCACACTGACGGAGGGGGCCACACTGAGCGGTTCCACCCAGACCCTGATCCTCCAGGGAAAACGGCACCGTTTGGAATACAGACTGCAAGACTGGGTGTACTAGGGCTCACAAAACCGCTCGCCAGCAGGAACAACTGGCCAGGCTGTGGCACAATATGAGGCATTGTTAGCAATGGAGGCTGCCTCAGCCATGTCGATGGATCGCCTGTTTGGCAAGATCAAGCAACTGCCCACAATTCCGAAACTGCTGCACGAGCTGATGCAGAGTTTCAACGACGAGAATGCCCGCATCGACGAGATCGCGGCCAAGATCGCCATGGACCAGGTGATCAGCGTCAAGGTACTGCGGATGGCCAACTCCGCCGCCCTGCGCCGTGGCAATGAAATCACCTCCATCGAACAGGCGGTGATCCGCCTCGGTTTCAACCGCCTGCGCTCCGTGGTGGTCGCCTCCGGCATCATCAGCAGCTTCAAGGCCCCCCCCGGCTTTGACAAGCTCCACTTCTGGACCCAGACCTTCCAGGTCGCCACCATTGCCCGCACCCTGGCACAGCAGACCACCTCGGTGGATCCCGAGACCGCCTTCACCTGCGCCCTCATTCACAACATTGGCGAGCTGCTGATCCAGAGCACCCTGCCGGAAGAGGCGGGGCTCATCAATCTGGCCATCGAGAAAGGCAGCAGCCGGGTCGATGCCCAGCGGGAGATGCTGGGTTACGACTATGCCCAGCTCGGCGCAGAGCTGGCGCGGCGCTGGAACCTGTCGCCCGCCTTCGTGGATGCCATCGCCCAGCAGCTCGACCCCCTCTCCCACGATCCGGTCAGCAAGGAGGCCGTGCTCATCCGGCTCGCCGTCTTCGTCTCCTTCGCCTGGCAGGCCGGCGTACCGGCCCAGGCCATCATCGCCCGTTTCCCCAGAACCCTGGCTGACCAGCTGGGGCTGGATCCCGCCAGCCTGGCGGATCAGCTGGAGCAGCTGCACGAACAGGGCAACGCCCTGGCCGATTTGCTGACCCAGTAGATGTACAACGGCCGATCAGCAGGAGCCGGATCCCCGTCTCATTCTGGCGGAACAGCTCGAACACCTGCACGAGCAGGGCAACGCCCTTGCCGATTTGCTGACCCAATAGCGTCACGGCAGACCGCCCAGCCAAGCCGGAAGCACCGTCTCATTCTGGCCGGTCGTCACATACACACGCCCATGGACGGGATAAGATGGCCTGCGCCCATCCCCCATTCCTGAGCCTCTCTGACACAGTAGATACCATGACCCATCCCTTCCTGTTTCACCCCCAGGCGGCACCCTGGTTCAAAGAGAGTGCCGACACCCTGCAGCTCACCCTGTTCAGCGAGCTGGACGCCCCCATCCGCGAGGTGTGGCTGCGCCACGAGCCGGACAACGAGGAGTATCTGGTCGCCATGACGCCGGTCGCCACCCGGGACAGGCTTCAGGTCTGGCAGGTCGAACTGCCGCTGGCCAGGGGGCAGGAGATCCACCTCTACTGCTTCAAGTGCCTCACCGACGAGGAGCAGTGGTGGCTGCACGGGGCAGGCGTCAGTGCCGCCATGCCGCCGCGGGAGCAGCATTTCCGCTTCAACAGCCATCACCAGCCCCCGGCCTGGGTGCAGGATCAGGTGTTCTACCAGATCTTCCCCGACCGATTCTGCAACGGCGACCCGTCGCTGAGCGTCAAGCATCACGAGTACGAGTACAGGGGCAAGGCGGTCATCAGCAAGGCCTGGGGCGAGCCGGTCAGCCGCCACGAAGAGGGGCACGGCGCCTGTGAATTCTACGGCGGGGATCTGGCGGGCATCGACGCCAAGCTGCACTACCTGCAATCCCTGGGGGTGACGGCGCTCTACCTCAACCCCATCTTCGATTCGCCGAGCAACCACAAGTACGACACCCAGGACTACTTCAAGGTGGATGCGCACCTCGGTACCAATGCCCAGTTTGCCGAGCTGACCCGCAACCTGCACCAGCGCGGCATGAGGATCATCCTGGATGCGGTGGTCAACCACACCTCCACCGAGCACCCCTGGTTCTGCCCACCGCTGGGCGCCCAGAGCAACCCGGACTCCCCCTGGCGCAGCTTCTACACCTTCGATCAGGAAGGGGATTATGTTAGCTGGAAAGGGATCCGCAGCCTGCCCAAGCTGGATTTCTCAAGTGAACAGGTGCAGGACGCCGTTTATCGGGCAGACAACGCCATTCTGCGCTACTGGATGCGCGCCCCCTACCAGATCGATGGCTGGCGCTTTGACGTCATCCACATGCTGGGGGAGCGAGGCACTGCCGAGGGCAATCGCGGCCACGTGCGCGCCATTCGCGGTGCGGTGAAGCAGGAGAATCCGGACGCCTACGTCCTCGGCGAGCACTTCTTCGAGGCGAGCCAGTGGCTGCAGGGGGATCAGGAGGACGGCGCCATGAACTACTACGGCTTCGCCCACCCCATCCGCGCCTTCCTGGCGGGGCAGGACATCGCCTATCACCCCATCAAGATCAGCGCCACCGAGCTGGATCACTGGCTCAAGCTGGCGCGGGCCCATATTCCGTTCAAGAACCAGCTGGCCCAGTTCAACCTGCTTGACAGCCACGACACCGCCCGCTTCCTGCACCTGCTGGGGGAAGACAAGCAGCGGATGCGACTCGCCGCCACCCTGCTCATCACCTACATCGGCGTGCCCTCCATCTACTACGGCGACGAGGTGGGGCTCTCCGGCGGCAACGACCCGGACTGCCGCCGCTGCTTCCCCTGGGATACCACCGACTGGGATCACGTGCTGCACGACCACTATCGCCGCCTGATCCAGCTGCGCCGCCAGCGCCCGGCCCTGCGTCGGGGAGACATCCAGACCCTCTACGCCGGCCCTCACAGCTATGTGTTCGCCCGTACCCTGCAAAGCGATCAGGTGGTGGTCGCCTGCAACCGCCACCCCACGGAGCCGCGCACCATCAGCCTGCCCCTGTGGCAGACCGCCAGCCCCGCCAGCCGCTTCACCGATGCCTTCAACGGCGACAAGTTCGAGGTAGTGCAGGGGGAGGTGCAGCTCACCATCCCGGCCAACTCGGCCAGGGTACTGCTGTCGAGCTAGGGATCGCGGCAATAGAAAACCGGCGCTCGGGGCGCCGGTTTTTTTATGCCTGCATCCCCCGAAGTGACGGATGCTGCCTCATCGCTGTTTTTCGATCCAATAACCCTACGCCGCCATGTGTGATGCGACGAATACATCAAACATCATCTCTTCATCAGTAGTTGATGCTGACATAGGGGACTTCGGTCACATCCCACGCCTGCTTGAGGTAGACGGTGAGCACGAAGAAGAAGTTGGCCAGCAGGTTGGCGAAGCGATAGAGGATAGGATCGAAGCGCACGCCGCTCTCTTCCAGGCGTACCAGCAGACGCACCACCTTCTTGCTGCCACAGCGGCACAGGTGCAGGGTGGGAATGGGCTGGGGCCCCTGGGGCAGCACGAAGCCGGTCACTCGGCCGCGACTCGCCTCGTTGTAGTGATCGTACCGTCCCTTCAGCCAGTCCAGATCCTCCTCGAAGATGCCGAGCCGTCCCCGCACCGAGCCGTTGAGGTTGTAGATGAGCCGCTGCAGGGTCGCCAGATCCGCCATCACGGGCCGGGTATCCTCATCCGGCATCAGATGAGAGAGCACGGCCCCCACCTGGCAGCAGAGCTCGTCGGTGGCGATCTCGTAGTCGCACTGGAACTGGGTTTCGAAGATGAAGGGGTAGCAGAGCTCGCGCTTGTCTCTTGGCTTCTTGGGGTTCATGGCATCGCCGGGCTGGGGAAAAGGGCAGTGTGCCAGCCCGGGGACGGGCTGGCAAACACCCCGCCCCCGCCGGCATCACGGGGGCGTCGCCAGACTAGCCGGTCGCCATCTGCTGGCCAAGCAGCCTCATGGCTTCCAGCATCCGCTGGTTGAAGCCCATGAAGCCTGCCCCCTGGGTCGCCCCGTCCTGACCCCGCGCCGCCAGCACGGTGGGCGTCAGCGCCTCTTGCTGGGAAGGGGGCAGCAGGGCGTCGGCCTGCTGCTGCAACCGGCTGAGCCTCGGCAGGTAGTCCGCCAGGGGCTTGAGGCTCTCCTGCAGGGAACTGGCCCCCTGGTAGGTCTGACTCAACTTGGCCGATTGCTTGAGCTTGAGGGAGTAGGAGACCAGCTGGCTGTCATCCAGTTGCAGCCCGTTCAGCCCGTCAGCCAGAGTCTTGCCGTCGCCCCCCTTGAAGAACTGCCCGGCCAGCTCGTCCAGCCCCTTGACCAGGGTGCCGATGGCATCCATCTCGGCACTGTCGAGATCCCCCTCCAGGGAGAAGTCGAAGCTCTGGCTCGACTTGAGGCTGAACTGGCTGCCGCCCCCATCGCTCTGGGACTTGAACTGCCAGCTGTCGCTGAAGCGCAACATCACCTTGTCCCCATCCCGGGTCTCGATCTCGAGGAGGGCCTGCTGGCGGCTGGCCATCCTGGCATCCCCCAGATCCGTCGTCGACACCTTGCCGAAGAACTCCTTCTCGAACTCGTCTAGCCCCTTCTGGATCAGCTTGTAGCTCTGATCCATGCCGGTCTTGATGTCCTCGTTGTCCGCCCAGTCACCGAGCTGCTTCCTGGCGTCACCGAAGCCCTTGTCCACCCCCTTGCGGGCCTGCTCCATCATCTTGGTCAGGTCGTCGTCGGACTTGCCGTCCGCACGGGCCGCGCCTATCCGCCCGGTGACGAACTGCAGCACGTTGTCCGCCACCGACTGGAAATCGAACAGGGTCTCCGGGGTGATCTCCTGGGGTTCCTGCACCTTGGGTGCCTTGTAGCCCTGGCCGTTGATCTCCAGCGCAAATTGCAGCGCCTGCTGGATCAGCACCTGGGCCCATTTCGGGGGCTTGTTCAGGGAGACCTCATCCCCCTTGTCCGCCGTTTTCGACTCCGTCTGTTGAGGCGATTTGGGAGCAATGCCCACTCCCTTGGGTTGGGCTGCGCCCATGCCATCAATTTGCATCATTACTCTCCCGCCTATAGTGGTGGATCGGTTATCGGCCCGACTGGCCACTTCTTGACCACAAAAAACTTGGACAATCCGCAACGGCCTTTTAAAATCCCCACCCTTTGGTTGGCTGCGGCCTTCCCCCGGTCTTTCCCCGGCTCAGCCCGGTGCATGCGAGGTATCCATGACTCAATCCCAGCCATCTTCCGCCGACGCCCAGGGCAGACGGACTCCTGCCGACTACCAGGCCCAGCTCGACGAGAAGCGCGATCGCCTCACCCAGCTGTTCGCCCCCTTCAATCCGCCCGCGCTGGAGCTGCACGCCTCTCCCGCCCAGCACTACCGGATGCGCGCCGAGTTCCGCATCTGGCACGAGGGGGACGACCTCTTCCACTGCATGTATGCACCGGCCACCAAGGAGATTATCCGGGTCGACAGCTTCCCCACCGCCAGCCTGCTCATCAACCGGCTGATGCCTGTGCTGCTGGCCGGGCTGCGCCCGCACCCCGTGCTGCGCAAGAAGCTGTTCCAGATCGACTATCTCTCCACCCAGTCCGGCCAGATCTGCGTCAGCCTGCTCTACCACCGCAAGCTGGAAGCCGAGTGGCAGCAGGCCGCCGAGGCGCTGCAGGCCGACCTGCGTGCCAAGGGGTTCGAGCTGCAACTGATTGGCCGCGCCCACAAGCAGAAGATCTGCCTGGGGGATGACTTCGTCATCGAACGCCTGACCGTGCAGGGGCGCGAGCTGGTCTACAAGCAGGTGGAAAACAGCTTCACCCAGCCCAACGCCGCCATCAACGAACAGATGCTGGGCTGGGCCCTGGACGTGACCAAGGGGAGCGAGGGGGACCTGCTGGAGCTCTACTGCGGCAACGGCAACTTCTCCATCGCTCTGGCGCAGAACTTTCGCAAGGTGCTGGCCACCGAGATCGCCAAGCCGAGCGTGGACTCCGCCCAGTTCAACATCGCCGCCAACGGTGTCGACAACCTGATCATCCTGCGCATGTCGGCGGAGGAGTTCACCATGGCGATGCGCGGCGAGCGGGAGTTCAACCGCCTCAAGGGGGTCGATCTCGGCGCCTACCAGTGCAACACCATCTTCGTCGACCCGCCCCGGGCCGGTCTGGACGACGCCACCGTCAAGCTGGTGCAGGATTACGACAATATCCTCTACATCTCCTGCAACCCCGAGACCCTGCAGGCCAACATGGCCGTGCTCGGTGAAACCCACGAGATCGCCCGCTTCGCCCTGTTCGACCAGTTCCCCTGGACCCACCACATGGAAGCCGGGGTGTACCTGAAGCGCAAGGGCGGCTGATCCGGGCGGTTCCCCGGCTGCTCCATGGCAGCCGGAGCCGCTTTGGCCACTGAAGGGCGCGGATCCTGCCTCATCGCGCTGCCCCGACCCGCCATGGGACAAGTGGGGCGGCCCGATGCCAACCGCTTCATCCTGCCCCCCCATCCCCCCGGGAGAAGGGGCAAAAACCCCCGCATTGATTAGTTATCCCGGTGCAGAGCGCGGACGCAGCCGTTATGCTGGCGACACGCCCACTCACGCCATGACCGGGGAATCACGCCACCATGCCACGCGTTCTGTTTGTTGAAGACGATCCCGAGATAGGCCAGCTCATCAGCAGCTGGCTCGGTCGCCACGACATCGAGGTGCTGCTGGAGACCCGGGGTGACCGGGCACTCGACAGGGCCCTGGCCGAGCAGCCGGATCTGGTGCTGCTCGACATCATGCTGCCGGGGCAGGATGGCCTCTCCCTGTGCCGGGATCTGCGCCCGCGCTTTGCCGGCCCCATCGTCATGCTCACCTCTCTCGACAGCGACATGAACCAGATCCTGAGCCTGGAGCTGGGGGCCAACGACTACATTCTCAAGACCACGCCCCCCCCGGTGCTGCTGGCCCGGCTACGAGTCCAGTTCCGCCAGCAGGGGCAGAGCCAGCAGGCCGTGGTCCCCGCCGCCCCGCCCCAGCGCCTGCAGTTCGGCCGCCTCCAGATAGACGGCCCGGGTCGGGACGTGCGCCTCGATGGGGAGAGCATTCCCCTCTCCACCGCCGATTTCGACCTCCTGTGGGAGCTGGCCTGCCACGCGGGCCAGATCCTGGGGCGGGAGGCGCTGTTTCGCAGCCTGCGGGGGCGCGACTACGACGGCCAGGATCGCAGCATGGACGTGGCCATCTCCCGTCTGCGCCGCCGGCTCGGGGATGACAGCAACAACCCGACCCGCATCAAGACGGTGCGCCAAAAGGGTTATCTACTCGTACCCCAGGCTTGGGAATGAGCTGGTGTCTCACACGCCTGCACACCAGAAGCCAGGGAATGACAGCAACAACTCGATCTGGATCAAGACGGTGCGCCAGAAGGGTTACCTGCTGGTGCCCCAGGCCTGGGAATAAGCCCCGCCGAATGACCTTGATGCACTCAGCCTTCTCCCCTTGCGGGAGAAGGGTTGGGGATGAGGGGCAACAAGGCAATGTCCAGACGCAATCCAGGCAAGAGGAGATCCCCCATGCGACGCCTGTTTATCCAGTTCTATCTGTTGCTGATAGGCTGCTTCACCCTCGCCATTCTGCTCATCGGGCTGGTCTATCAGGTCAGTGCAGAGCGGGCGGGGGACCGTTATCTGGAGCGGATGATGCAAGGCTCCCTCGGCCTGCTCACTGGCGAGCTGGCCCGGCTGCCGCCGGAACACTGGGCCACCCGCACCGGCGAGCAGAGCCGCCAGCTCAATCTGCCGCTGCAGATCGGCGTCCTCGCCAACCAGCCCCTGGCCAGCGAGGATCAGGCCTTCCTCGAGGCGGGAAACATCGTCATCGTCGAGGAGGATGACACCTTCCTGCAGCGCATCCCGAACACCGACAAGGTGCTGATCGTCGGCCCCGTCCCCTACCTCTCCTACCTGCACGAGCTGCACTGGGTGGACGTGGGGCTGCTGCTGCTCATCGGCCTTTCCCTCGGCCTGCCCATCCTGCTCTGGCTTCGCCCACACTGGCGCGGCCTGCAACAGCTCGAACAGACCGCCCGCCGGGTCGGCGACGGGGATCTCTCCTGTCGCACCGGTTTGCCGCCCGGCAGCAGCCTGGGCCGGGTCGGCCGCACCTTCGACCAGATGGCGGAGCAGTTGCAGGCCATGCTGGCCAGTCGCAAGCAGTTGACCGACGCCATCGCCCACGAGCTGCGCTCCCCCCTGGTGCGGCTGCGCTATCGCCTCGCCATGCTGGCCGAGCCTCCCTCACCCGAGGAGCAGCAGGGACTGGAGCGGGACCTCGGCGCCCTCGATGCCCTCATTGAGGAGATGCTGACCTATGCCAGGCTCGATCGCCCCGAACTGCCGCTGCAATGCAGCGATCTAGAGCTCGGCAGCTGGGCCGGCAGCCGCCTGGCCGACTGGCAGGCCCTGCGACCGGACAAGCAGCTCGACTTCGTGCGCCCGGCCATGGCTCTGCCCTGGCGCGGCGACACCCGATTGCTGGACCGGGCGCTGGAAAACCTCATCGGCAACGCCCTGCGCCATGCCACCAGCCAGGCAAGCCTCTGCATAGCGCGACAGGGGGACGACTATCTGCTGGAGGTGGCCGACGATGGCCCCGGCATCGATCCCGCGCTGGCCCCGCAAATCTTCGAGCCCTTCGTGCGCCTGGATCAGAGCCGGGACAGACGCACCGGCGGCGCCGGGTTGGGGCTGGCCATCGTGCGCAGCATCGCCCACCACCACGGCGGCGAGGTACAACTGCTGCCAAGCAGCAGCGGTGCCCGTTTCTGCCTGACTCTGCCCGTACATTTGGATACAAACCGTCACCAGTCGCTCACTGAACCGCAGGTCGAACAGCCCTAGGATGAAGTCATGGAGAAACGCTCCATGTCATCAAACCGAACGAGGAACTGGAATATGAACAAGCTGATCCCCCTGACTCTGGCCGCTGTCTTCGCCCTGACCTCCGGCTTCACCATGGCCGCCACCCCGACCAAGGCCGCCGCTCCCCACGCCACCCAGACCAAGGTCGTGAAAAAACATCACAAGGCAGCCCACGCCAAGGCGCCGGCCGTCAAGGTTGCCCCCAAGACCAAGTAAGCCGCCCGCTTCCGCCATGAAAAAGGGGCCCCCTACAGGGGCCCCTTCTGTTTTTTTGCGCGCTTGCCGTGACTCAACCCAGCATGTAATCCCCTGGCAGTTCGATGCGGGCCACCCCGGAGGCAACCGCCGCCAGCGCCACGGCACGGGCAACCCGCGGCAGCAGGCGGGCATCCATGGGCTTGGGAATGACGTAATCCTTGCCGAAGGCGAGTTCACTCACGCCAGCGGCGGTCAGCACCTCGGCGGGCACCGGCTCCTTGGCCAGAGCCCGGATAGCCTCCACTGCCGCGATCTTCATGGCATCGTTGATGCGGCTGGCACGGGCGTCGAGGGCGCCGCGGAAGATGAAGGGGAAGCAGAGCACGTTGTTGATCTGGTTCGGGTAGTCCGAGCGGCCGGTACCCATGATGAGATCCCCGCGCACTGCGTGAGCCAGGGCAGGCTTGATCTCGGGGTCCGGGTTGGAACAGGCGAAGATCACCGGGTTGGGGGCCATCAGGGCCACCGCCTCGGCAGGCAGTACGTCCGGGCCGGAGACGCCGACGAAGACGTCAGCCCCGTCGATGACATCCATCAGGGTGCGCAGGGGGGTGTCGTTGGCGAAACGCTGCTTGTACTGGTTGAGATCGGTGCGGCCGCTGTGGATCACACCCTGGCGGTCCAGCATGAAGATGTTGTGCGGCGCAGCCCCGCACTTGATCAGCAGATCCATGCAGGCGGTGGCGGCGGCGCCGGCGCCCATGCAGACGATGCGGCTGGTGCCAATCTCCTTGCCCTGCACTTCCAGCGCGTTGAGCAGCCCGGCGGCGGTGACGATGGCGGTACCGTGCTGGTCATCGTGGAACACCGGGATGTCGCAGCGAGCGATCAGCGCCTCTTCAATTTCGAAGCACTCGGGGGCCTTGATGTCTTCCAGGTTGATGCCGCCGAAGGTGTCGGCGATGGCGGCCACCGTATCGATGAACTGGGCGCTGGTCTCGTGCTTCACCTCGATGTCGATGGCGTCGATGCCGGCAAAGCGCTTGAACAGCAGGGCCTTGCCCTCCATCACCGGCTTGGAGGCCAGCGGGCCCAGATTGCCCAGCCCCAGGATGGCGGTGCCGTTGGAGATGACGGCCACCAGGTTGCCCTTGCCGGTGTAACGGTAGGCATCGGCCGGATTGGCGGCGATCTCGCGTACCGGTTCGGCAACGCCCGGGCTGTAGGCCAGCGCCAGATCGCGAGCGGTCTCGGCGGGCTTGGTGAGGGCGATGGCGATTTTGCCCGGAACGGGTTGGGCGTGGTAGTCGAGTGCCTGTTGGCGGAGATCGTGCTGCTGATCGGACATGGGGGACCCCGATACGGAAATGAATGAGTGATGCGTTGGCTCGCCAGCGGGCGAGGGCTGAGGATCATAAAGAAATCCCCCGCCCTTTCACAGCATAAAATATCGCTGGATAGCAATGACAGGCTAATCAGTAGCATGTCATGCCACCCGAAACTACCCAATTAGTTATAGATTCGATTTCAATCCATGACTGGAATGCCGGCTTTTGCCTCTGCCTGCCGGGCGATGGCCTCCGTCATCCCCTGGAAGATGAAGAGGTGAAACGGCAGCATGGCAAGCCAGTAGGCCAGCCCCCAGGCCCCCTGCGGATGCCAGTGGGCCGTCACCCTAAGCCGGGTCAGGCCGGACTCCAGGGGCTGGATGTTGAACTCCAGCCGACCGACGCCGGGGGCCTTCATGTTGAACAGCAGATCCAGCCTGCGTCCTTCATCCACCCCGAGGATCTGCCAGGAGTCCAGCATGTCCCCCTTCACGAAGCGATCCGGGTTGGTGCGTCCCCGGGTCCGGGCCGGGCCGCCGATCAGGTGATCCATCCATTCGCGCACCACCCACAGCTCGTTCATGTAGAAGTAGCGCTGCTCACCCCCCAGTTGCTGCAACACCTGCCACACCACCTCGGGGGCGGCGAGGCAATCCGCCTCCCCGCTGGCGGTGCGGTCGTAGAAGCCATACTCGGGATGACGCCAGCGCAGACCAAGGGGCGTCTCCTCCCCGTGCTGCTCGGCACCGAGCCTCTGCTCCAGCGCCAGGCTCTCCGCCAGCGCCTCATCGAAGCTGAGCAGATGCTGGGGCAGCAGGGCGCGCAAGGGGCCGTCATCCGCCGGGATGTCGTGCTTGAGCCCCCCCACCAGCGCCTTGGCGATGGGCTGGGGAACCGAGGTGGCGAACTGCAGCCACCAGGCGGAGAGCCGGGGGCTCAAAAAGGGGATCGGAATGATGGGGCAGCGTTTGCCGATATGGGCGGCGAATTTCTGGAGCTGCTGCTGGTAGCTGAGCAGCTCGGGGCCCGCCGCATTGAAGATCTCGCCATCCACCCCGTCGGCTTCCACCAGCCCGCCCAGATAGTGCAAGAGGTTGGAGAGGGCGATGGGGGGCGTGCGGGAGCGCACCCACTTGGGCGTCACCATCATGGGCAGGTTGTACACCAGATCCCGCATCACCTCGAACGCCGCCGAGCCGGGGCCTATGATGATGCCGGCACGCAACTCTACCGTGGGCACCCCTGCGCTGCGAAACAGCTCGCCACAGTAGCGCCGGGAGTTGAGGTGGCGACTGTTGCAGGGCTCGGGCTGGATGGCCCCGAGATAGACGATGCGGCGCACCCCGGCAGCACGGGCGGCGGCGGCGAAGTTCTTCACTCCCTGCTGCTCCAGCCGGTGAAAACCGGCCCCCGCCCCCATGGCGTGTACCAGATAGAAGACGGTGTCGACCCCCGCCAGCGCAGGGGGCAGGGTGGCCGGCTTGAGGCTGTCGGCGAGGCGAAACGCCACCCCCTCCGGCAGACGGCAGGGACGACGGGCCCCGGCGATGACCCTGTACCCCAGACCCTGCAGATGGGGCACCAGGTAGGATCCTATGTACCCGGCAGCTCCCATCACCAGACATGTGCGCATCGGCTCTTCTCCCTTGGTTGAGCCAACACCATAGGGCAAAGCGGTGAATTACAGAATGGCGGCCAATAAAAAAGGCACCCGATGGGCGCCTTTTTCAGAATTCTTCAGAAGCAAGATTACTTCTTGGAGGTCAAGCCACCGAAACGCTTGTTGAACTTGTCTACGCGGCCGCCGCTAGAAACTTCTTTCTGCTTGCCGGTGTAGAACGGGTGGCACTCGGAGCACACGTCCAGGTTCAGATCTTTACCGATGGTAGAGAAGGTGTTGATGACGTTACCGCAAGAGCACTTGGCGGTGATGGCTACGTAGTCAGGATGGATACCAGCTTTCATGGACAACCTCAATTATCAGGCCGTGTCGCCATCCGATCTCTTGTCGGACACCACACGATTGTTGAACACAGTTTCAAAGGCTGCGAATAATATAGGAAACGCCTGAGATCAGGCAAGTGGCTTCGCAGAAAAAATAGGCAACCCCTGGTGAATTCTTCCCAAACGCTGGATCTGGTTCGTGTGGCTGTGCCGGTGCCGTTACGCCGTCATTTCGACTATCTCTCTCCCCTGCCCTTGCCTGCCCCCGGTTGCCGGGTCGAGATCCCGTTCGGCCCGCAGACCCTGGTCGGTCTGGTGGTGGATCACCCGACCGAGAGCCTGGTCCCCCGCAACAAATTAAAGCCCTTGAAGAGGGTGCTCGACAGCGCCCCCGTGCTGGGGCCCGACATTCTGGCGCTGATGGCCTGGAGCGCCGGTTACTACCAGCACCCGCTGGGGGAGGTACTGCCCCACGCCCTGCCGGTGCTGGTGCGCAAGGGGGAGCCCGCCGCCTATCGGGAGCTGGAGTTCTGGTTTGCCACCGATGCGGGCATGGCCATCGACCTCAACGAGCTCAAGCGGGCGGCCAAGCAGCAGCAGGCCCTCGCCTTGCTGCGCAAGGGGCCGCAGACCCCCTCCGCCCTCAAACAGGAGGAGATCCAGAGCGCAGCCCTCACCGCGCTGGAGAAGAAGGGACTGCTGGAGAAGCGCTCGCTGGAGCCGAGCCATGATGGCGATTGGGCCACCCGCTTCGAGCCGGGTGAGGGGCTGCGCCTCAACGGCGAGCAGGCGCTGGCGGTGGCCGCCGTCACCAGCCAGAGCAACAAGTTCGGAGCCTTCCTGCTGGACGGCATCACGGGCTCCGGCAAGACCGAGGTTTACCTCAGCATCCTCGAGCCCCTGCTCAAGGCGGGCAAGCAGGCGCTGGTGATGGTGCCGGAAATCGGCCTCACCCCCCAGACCATCAACCGCTTTCGCCGCCGCTTCAACGTGCCCGTGGTGGCGATGAACTCCGCCATGAACGACAGGGAGCGGCTCGATGCCTGGCTCGCCTGCCGTGACGGTGGTGCCGCCATTCTGATCGGCACCCGATCCGCGGTGTTCACGCCGTTCAAGGACCTCGGCATCATCATCATCGACGAGGAGCACGACGGCTCCTTCAAGCAACAGGACGGCTTTCGCTACCACGCCCGGGATCTGGCGGTGATGCGGGCCCATCGCGCCGGCATTCCCATCCTGCTTGGATCTGCCACCCCGTCGCTGGAGACATTGCACAACGCCCGTAGCGGCAAGTATCACCACCTCAGCCTGACCCGGCGCGCCGGCAACGCCCAGACCGCTCGCCAGGTGATCCTGGATATCAAGAACGTGCGACTGCAGGCGGGGCTCTCCCCCCAGCTGGAGCAGCTGATGGCCGAACACCTGGCGGCGGGCAACCAGGTGATGCTGTTTCTCAACCGCCGGGGCTATGCGCCGGCACTCATCTGCCACCAGTGCGGCTGGAGTGCCGCCTGCGAGCGCTGTGACGCCTGGTACACCTGGCACCAGGCCGGGCGGCGGCTGCACTGCCACCACTGCGACAGCGTGCGCCCGCTGCCCCACCACTGTCCCGAGTGTGGCAGCAGCGAGCTCATCGGCTCCGGGGTCGGCACCGAACAGCTGGAGCAACTGCTTGGCACCGTGTTCCCCCAATATCCGGTGGTGCGCATCGACCGGGACAACACCCGCCGCAAGGGGGAGCTGGAGACGCACCTCGGCGACATCAAGGCGGGCAAGTACAAGATCCTGATCGGCACCCAGATGCTGGCCAAGGGCCACCACTTCCCGGACGTGACGCTAGTGGGCCTGCTGGATGTGGATGGCGCCCTGTTCAGCGCCGATTTTCGCGCTGCCGAGAAACTGGCCCAGCTCTACACCCAGGTGGCGGGCCGTGCCGGTCGCGCCAGCAAGCCCGGGCTGGTGGTGTTGCAGAGCCACCATCCCGAGCATGCCCTGCTGCAGGATCTGACCCAGAACGGTTACGGCCACTTCGCCGACACGGCGCTGAAAGAGCGCCGCCTGCTGGGGCTGCCACCGTTCAGCCATCAGGGACTGTTCCGGGCCGAGGCCAACGGCCGCGACGAGGTGCAGCTGTTCCTCAGTCGTCTCGCCGATACCCTGCGCAGCGCTCGCTATCCCCAGGTGCTGGTGTTGGGGCCCATCAGCGGCTTCATGGAGCGCAAGGCGGGCAAGTTTCGCATGCAGCTGCTGGTACAGGGGCCCAGCCGGGCGCCACTGGCCCAGTTGCTCGACTGGGCGGTGAAGGAGCTGGAGGGGTGGCCCGAGACCAAGCGGGTGCGCTGGAGTCTGGATATCGACCCCACGGAACTGAACTAGCGCGGCTCATGTTATCTCCCAGATAGATAGTGCTAACAGATGTGTAATATAGGAACACAAGGTGAATACATGGCTGTAGCTATATTTTAGTTATTTAAAAATCATGCATCAGCATTTAAAAAAATATAATTGGCATAAGAATGCAATATATTTCGCCTATTATCACCCATAACACAAAGATAACCACACGAGACCTGTCCGAATGGGGGGTTAAACAACCGATGCTTATAGCAATATAATCATGGAAGGATAAAAATAAACTTGGAGTCAAGATTGAAAATTAAAAAAGCATCATTGATACCTGTTTTGTTAACTATAAATGCCTATGCCATACCTATGGACATTTATCTTCAAGAAGATAGCCAATTAGATGGAGTGGTTGAGAACGCCAGCTTAGAAAATATCTCATTATCTAGGGAGCAATCCATATTTTCAGGAGCGGCAAACGAGAGCATATATGTAGGTGAATATCTTCACAATGATGCCATAATTAAATTTACCAAAGGTAATGCACAAGACACAACATATTATATTGGACATAAGACATCCGGTTCAGAGTATCAAGGTACCTGGTATCAAGCTGGTGGCGCCGCTGGTGACTTTACCCTAAGTACAGACTCCAATACTGCACCAGATTGCTCTGGTGCCAGTGAAACAGGCTGGCATAGTGGGATATATTGCAACATGGATGTAGATGGTGGAAATTGGCAACTCGTGGCAGTAAGAATGCCATCGACTGCTAGAATAGCTGTTAAAAGCATCTCCTCTCTTACCTTTAGTCAATATTTATCCCCGGAACAATGGGAGCCTCTGATGAACCGATCTTCAGAAATATTGTTCTATCAGCCAGATACTAAACAGTGGGGAACAATGACAGTAGCTGCTGCAAGTAATAACGAACTATGCAGCCCATTAAATTCTGACCTCAGCAAAGACGTCTTAGTCCATGCTGAGGTAAAAGGGTGCAATATCACTGGACTTGACTACACCCTGGTTGGTCATAGGGATGCCTATCGTCAGGCTTGGTTGGATAAACGAGGCCCTAAAATATGGGAAAGAACCTCCGCATGGAACCCATCGACTAGCAGTGCCCAATTAATGGTATTTGTTCGGTAGTTATCTTTAAGAGCCCCGTTATGGGGCTCTTAAGTGTTCCTTTAAGATATGATCATTATTCTGACTGTACACTCACCCCGGTCAGGCGCACCTCGACCCGGCGATCCGGGGCCAGGCAGGCGATCATCTGCGCCTTGGCGCCATCCGGGCAGCTGCCCCCGGTCACGGGCGAAGACTCTCCCCGCCCTTCGGCACGCACCTTGTCGGCAAACAATCCCTTGGCGATGAGATAATCCGCCACCGTGCGGGCACGCTGTTCGGAGAGGGACTGGTTGTAGGCCTCCGAGCCGATGCGGTCGGTATGACCGATCACCGTCGCCACCCCGTCTTTCGGATTGGCCGCCAGGATCTGGGCAAACAGGTTGTCGAGGGCCTGGCTGGCGGCCGGCTTCAGGGTCGCCTTGTTGAATTCGAACAGCACATCGGAATCCAGGCTGAACTGTTTCTCCACCAGCACGGGGGCCGGGGCGGGCGCAGGTTCGGGCGCAGGCGTTGGTGCCACCGGCTCGTCGCCGATCTGGCCGAAGCGATAGAGCATGCCGACCGACAGCAGGCCGTTGTCCATCTCGATGCCTGACTCGTCGAGGGAAGTCTTGCCCAGGGGCGTGGTGTACTGGTATTCGAGGCGGGCGGCCCAATCCTTGTCGATGGCGTATTCGACCCCCAGCGCCCCGACAAAGGCGGCACCATGATATTTGTTGCCCTCATGGGATTCGGAGAGGCTGCTGGTGCCATCGCTGGCCCTGACGTTGAGTGAGCTCTCGGTCCAGGCATAGGCCCCCCCGAGACGGCCGTAGATATCCAGTGCCGAGGTTGCAGGCAGGATGATCTTCATGGTGGCCTGCACCATCTGGGCCTTGGCCTCGCCATCGAGTGCGAAATCAACCCCGTTGCCCGAGTAGTGCTTGTCCACCTGATACTTGCCGAGCCAGTCATAGCCGAGCTCAATCGCCACGTTTCTGTTCACCTGATAACCGGCAAACAGCCCCAGACCGAGATCATCGCTGTTCTCGTTCACCTTGGTCGCATCGAACAGCTCTTCGACCTGGGCGTTGTAATCCACCCCGTAATAATTTGACCAGCCGGCCTTGCCGCCGACATACCAGGTGTTGTCCTGGGCGGCAGCCTGCACCGTCCCTGTTGCCATCAAAGCGCCGATCAGGACGGCGAGCATAGATCTGTTCATGGATGAGCCCCTGCAATGAATTGTTATGACGCGGCTGCGTCTCTCTTCCCTGACGGGGCCCTGAACCCAAGCCCCGCATTCAGATTATCCCATCTGCAACCAGCCTCAAACGACCAGGGACTCAGGAGTGTGATATTGGCGACATTATCAGCCACCGTGCCCCCAATCATGGGGGCCGGCGCGTTGCCCATAAAAAAACGAAGAGCCGGGCTCTTCGTTTTTCATCTGGCAAGGTGATGGCTCCCCGCTCACTGACTGCCCTGGCTCGCCAGGAACAGGCGGTAGGCGGGATCCTCGCTCACCTCTTTCCAGCCGTAGCCAATCTCGTGCAGGTAGTCGTGGAAAGCCGCCACGTCCTCGTCCGGCAGCTCGAAGGCGCAGAGCACCCGTCCGTAGTCGGCGCCGTGGTTGCGGTAGTGGAACAGGCTGATGTTCCAGCGACAGCCCAGGGTCTCGAGGAAGCGCATCAGGGCCCCCGGCTGCTCAGGGAACTTGAAGCTGTAGAGACGCTCACCGAGGGGCCGGGCCGGGCGGCCGCCAATCATGTAGCGCACGTGGTTCTTGGCCAGCTCGCTCTCGGTCATGTTGACCACCGGATAGCCGTTGCCGCCGAGCTGATCGATGATCTGGCCCAGCTCCTCGTCACCGCCGGTGAGGCGCACCGAAACGAACAGCGACGCCTGCTCGGCATCCGCATAGCGGTAGTTGAACTCGGTCACCATGCGCGGCCCCAGCTGACGACAGAAGTCGAGGAAGGCACCTTTGCGCTCGGGGATGGTCACCGCCAGCATGCCCTCGCGCTTCTCACCGATCTCGCAGCGCTCGGAGACGTAGCGCAGGCTGTGGAAGTTCACGTTGGCGCCGGACAGAATGGCCGCCATCCGCCCCCCTTTCACCTGCTCTCGCTCGCTGTACGCTTTGAGGCCTGCCAGGGACAAGGCCCCCGACGGCTCGGCGATGGCGCGGCAGTCATCGAAGATGTCTTTCAGTGCGGCGCAGATCTGGTCGTTGGAGACGGTCACCACCTCGTCCAGATACTGGTTGCACAGGCGGAAGGTCTCCTCGCCGATGCGCTTGACCGCCACCCCGTCTGCAAACAGGGAGACCCGCTCCAGATTGACCGGCTCGCCGGCCGCCAGCGCCGCCTTGAGGCAGGCGGACCCCTCCGCCTCCACCCCGATCACCTTCACATCCGGCAGCAGCAGCTTGATGTAGACCGCCACCCCGGCGGCCAGGCCGCCGCCGCCCACCGGCACGAAGACGTGGGTGAGGTGGGTATCCTGCTCCAGCAGCTCCTTGCCGATGGTGCCCTGGCCCGCGATCACCTCGACGTCGTCGAACGGCGGGATCAGGGTGTAGCCCTCCAACTCGGCGAGTCGGCGGCTCTCGCCGTAGGCCTCATCGAAGCTGTTGCCAAACAGCATGACGTTGCCGCCCTGACGGCGCACCGCGTCGATCTTGATGTCCGGCGTGGTCTTGGGCATCACGATGATCGCCTTGATGCCGAGCTTGGCGGCCGACAGGGCGACCCCCTGGGCGTGGTTGCCGGCAGAGGCGGCGATGACGCCGCGTTCTTTCTGCTCCTGGGTCAGGGTGGCGATCTTGTGGTAGGCGCCGCGCAGCTTGAAGGAGTGAACCGGTTGCAGATCCTCCCGCTTCAGGCTGACGTGATTGCCAAGCCGCTCGGAGAGTTTCTTCAGGGTTTGCAAAGGGGTGACCCGCGCCGCCTCGTAGACGGGGGAGAGCAGTACCTTGCGTAGATAATCCGCCGCAGAGACCATGGTTTATACCCCCGTCTCGTGGCGAAGGGCGCGCAATGCGCCCATATCATGACAGTTCATCCTCTCACTCCCCCAGCAGGGTGCGGTCACGCACCGCGCCCTTGTCGGCGCTGGTGGCGAACATGGCGTAGGCACGCAGGGCAAAGGAGACCTCGCGCTGACGATCGACCGGCTTCCAGCCACGGGCAGAGACGGCGGCGCGGCGAGTGGCCAGCACGCTGTCGGCCACCTCCAGCACCATGCTGCGGGCCGGGATGTCGATGTTGATGATGTCGCCATCCTCCACCAGACCGATAGTGCCGCCAGAGGCCGCCTCCGGGGAGACATGACCGATGGAGAGACCCGAGGTACCGCCGGAGAAGCGACCGTCAGTGATGAGGGCACACGCCTTGCCCAATCCCATGGACTTGAGATAGGTGGTGGGATAGAGCATCTCCTGCATGCCGGGGCCCCCTTTCGGGCCCTCGTAGCGGATCACCACCACTTCACCGGCTTTCACCGTGCCGTCCAGAATGCCGCTCACCGCGCTCTCCTGGCTCTCGAATACCCGGGCCGGGCCGCGGAAGGTGAGGTTCTCCTCGTCCACCCCGGCGGTCTTGACGATGGCCCCGTTGAGGGCGAGGTTGCCAGCGAGGACCGCCAGGCCACCTTCCTGGCTGTAGGCGTGATCGAAGGAGCGGATGCACCCCTCGGCGCGGTCCAGATCCAGCTCGGGCCAGCGGCAATCCTGACTGAACGCCTTGGTGGTACGGATGCCCGCAGGACCTGCACGGTAGAAGTCGTGAACCCCCTTGTCATTGCTGCGGCTGACGTCATATTCGGCCAGCAGCTCCACCAGGGAAGTGCCCAGCACGTTGCGAGCGTCGCCGTGCACCAGGCCCGCCTTCTCCAGCTGGCCCAGGATGGCGACCACGCCGCCGGCGCGGTGCACGTCTTCCATGTGGTATTTCTGGGTGGAGGGCGCCACCTTGCACAGCTGGGGCACCTTGCGGGACATGCGGTCGATGTCGGCCATGGTGAAGTCGACGCCCGCCTCCTGGGCCGCCGCCAGCAGGTGCAGCACGGTGTTGGTGGAGCCGCCCATGGCGATGTCCAGCGCCATGGCGTTCTCGAACGCCGCCTTGGTGGCGATATTGCGCGGCAGGGCGCTCTCGTCATCCTGCTGGTAGTAGCGGTTGGCCAGCGCCACGATGCGCTGACCCGCCAGCTTGAACAGCTGCTCGCGATCGGCGTGGGTCGCCAGCAGGGAGCCGTTGCCCGGCTGGGAGAGGCCCAGGGCCTCGGTCAGGCAGTTCATGGAGTTGGCGGTGAACATACCGGAGCAGGAGCCGCAGGTGGGGCAGGCGCTGCGTTCGATCTGGTCACTCTGGGCATCGGAGACCTTGGGATCGGCACCCTGGATCATGGCGTCCACCAGATCCAGCTTGATGATCTGGTCGGAGAGCTTGGTCTTGCCCGCTTCCATGGGGCCGCCGGAGACGAAGATCACCGGGATGTTGATGCGCAGGGCAGCCATCAGCATCCCCGGGGTGATCTTGTCGCAGTTGGAGATGCAGACCATGGCGTCGGCGCAGTGGGCGTTGACCATGTACTCCACCGAGTCGGCGATGAGTTCGCGGGACGGCAGGGAATAGAGCATGCCGCCGTGGCCCATGGCGATGCCGTCATCCACGGCGATGGTGTTGAACTCCTTGGCGACCCCGCCGGCGGCCTCGATCTCCCGGGCGACCAGCTGGCCGAGATCCTTGAGGTGGACGTGACCCGGCACGAACTGGGTGAAGGAGTTGACCACGGCGATGATGGGCTTGCCGAAATCCTGATCGGTCATGCCGGTGGCACGCCAGAGGGCGCGGGCCCCGGCCATGTTACGTCCGTGGGTGGTGGTGGCGGATCTCAACTTCGGCATTGTCTCTACTCCCTGAATGCCCCTGGGGCGCATTGTCTTTCAACATGAATGTGTGATTCGCGGATCGGGAATCGATCCTGGTGAGGGCACCGCCGGGCGCCCTCACCGGAAGCGACTCGGGGAGGCGTATGGCCTCCCCGCGCTTGTCAGTCCGCCACCGGGGTCAACCAGCCCCACTTGTCCTCGGTCTGGCCGTTGAACAGGCCGAAGAAGGCGTTCTGCAACTGTTCGGTCACCGGACCACGGCAACCGGCGCCCACCTGCATCCGATCCACGGAGCGCACCGGCGTCACCTCGGCCGCGGTGCCGGTCATGAAGATCTCGTCCGCCACATAGAGCGCCTCGCGTGGCAGCGCCTGCTCGCGCACCTCATATCCCAAGTCACGTGCGAGGGTCATGATGGTGTCGCGGGTGATGCCGGGCAGGATGGCGGCGGTGGCGGGCGGGGTGAACAGCACGCCGTTTTTCACCAGGAAGAGGTTCTCCCCCGCCCCTTCGCTCAGGTAGCCGTTCACGTCCAGCGCCAGCCCCTCGGCGAAGCCGTTGCGCTTGGCCTCGCGGCTGATGAGCTGGGAAGAGAGATAGTTGCCCCCCGCCTTGGCACCGGTCGGGATGGTGTTGGGAGCGAGCCGGTTCCAGGAGGTGACGCACACATCCACTCCGTTTTTCAACCCCTCTTCACCGAGGTAGGCGCCCCAGGGCAGGGCCGCGACCATGAGGTCGGCCTTGGCATCCAGCGGCGGATGCAGCCCCAGCCCCACGTTGCCGACAAAGGCCAGCGGGCGCAGGTAGCCGCTCTTCAGGCCGTTCTCGCGCACCACGGTGCGGCAGGCTTCATTCACCTCAGACTCGCTGTAGGGGACGTCCATCCAGTAGATCTTGGCGGAGTCGAACAGGCGGCGGGTGTGCTCCTGCAGGCGGAAGATGCAGGTCCCCTTGGGAGTGTCATAGGCCCGCACCCCCTCGAACACCGAGGAGCCGTAGTGCAGGGCATGGCTCATGACATGCACCTGGGCATCCTGCCAGGGGACCAGCTTGCCGTTGAACCAGATGTATTGGGGGTGGGCGGCGGATTGGGAAGGCTGTGACATTGGCTTGGCTCCTTAAGCTCTGATCCGGGGTTGCTGTTCCAGTGCATCGACCCGGGAGACATCCACCAGCTTCACCAGCTGGCTCCACAACTGCTGGATGGGACGTACCGATTCGACAGTAACCGTGATCCGCAGCTGTTGGCAATCCTGCTCCATGTTGAGGGCGCAGAGATTGAAACCGCGGTGACGGACCACCCGCAGCACCCGTTCCATCACTTCGGCTCTGGGTTGGGCATGGATTTCCAGGGTGCTGGTATTGAGCTGGTTCATGGGCGTTGCTCCATCATCTTGTGGTTGGCGACTCCTGGCGGAACCAGGGGCCAGACATTTTCTTCCTCTGAAATAGCCACATGCAGCAGATAGGCACTCTCGCTCGCCAGCAGGCGATCCAGTGCCGGACCTATCTCTTCCTTGCATGTGATGGTCTCGCCGGGAATGCCGAAGGCGGCAGCCAGGGCGACGAAATCGGGGTTGTCGGACAGATTGGTCTCGCTGTAGCGACCGTCGAAGAACAGCTCCTGCCATTGGCGCACCATGCCGAGGCGCTGGTTGTCCAGCAGCACCATCTTCACCTTGAGCCGGGCCCGGCGGATGGTGCCGAGCTCCTGCACGTTCATCATGAAGGAGCCGTCCCCGCTCACCAGCACCACCTCGTCATCGGGGCGCGACATCTTGGCGCCGATGGCGGCGGGCAGGCCGAAGCCCATGGTGCCGAGGCCGGCACTGGAGAGGTGGTTGCGCGGGCTGGTGAAACGCATGTGCTGGGCCACCCACATCTGGTGCTGACCCACGTCGCAGGCCACCACGCTGGTGTCAGGCAGCTGGCTTGAAAGCTCTTTGAGCAGGGCCGGGGCGTAGATGGCCTGACCCGGATGGTCGTAGCGGAAGGCGTATTCCCGAGCCATGGTGGCGCAGTGCTCGCGCCAGGGGTCGAGGGTCAGCGTCATCGCCAGGGCGGGCAGCACACGCTTGAGATCCGTGGTGATCCCCACATCGGCGGCGCGGCGCTTGCCGAACTCGGCGGCGTCCACATCCAGGTGGATCACCTTGGCTTCGGGGGCAAATTCCTCCAGCTTGCCGGTCACCCGATCATCGAAACGGGCGCCTACCACCACCAGCAGATCGCACTGCTGTACCGCCAGGTTGGCGGCCTTGGTACCGTGCATGCCGAGCATGCCCAGATAAACGGGGCTGTCGGGGTCGAGGGCACCTATCCCCTTGAGGGTGGTGACCGCCGGCATCCCCGTGGTGGCGGCAAAGTCGCGCAGCTGCTGCTCGGCATTGGCCATGCCCACCCCGCCGCCGACGTAGAGTACCGGACGCTCAGCTCCGGCCAGCAGGGTACGGGCGACCGTCAGTTCGGCCGGATTCAGGGGGTCGGGTTCCTCCACGGCAAACAGCGGGCTTTGAGAGGGAACGGCGGCCAGTTGCACATCCTTGGGCAGGTCGATGAGCACGGGGCCCGGACGCCCTTCGGTGGCGATGGCGAAGGCTTCGGCAATGACCCGTCCCAGATCCGCCGGGTCAGTCACCATGAAGGAGTGCTTGGTGCAGGAAAGGGACATGCCGAGCACGTCCACTTCCTGAAAGGCATCGGTACCGACGGCGGCGCAGGGCACCTGGCCGCTGATGGCCACCAGCGGTACCGAATCGAGCAGTGCCTCCGCGAGGCCGGTGACCAGGTTGGTGGCGCCGGGGCCAGAGGTGGCGATGCAGACCCCCACCTGACCGGAAGCGCGGGCATAACCCACCGCAGCCATGGCGGCACCCTGCTCGTGGCGGCAGAGCTGATGGGCCAGGCCACCGTCATACAGGGCGTCATAGACCGGCATGATGGCCCCGCCCGGGTAACCAAACACCTGGGTCACACCCTGTTTTTTGAGAGCCTGTACCAAAAACTGCGCGCCGTTCATGTGGAAAATCCTGTCCTTTGGTCGAAAAAAAACCCCCGGGCCGTGAGGCTCGGGGGTCGCTTGTTTCGTTCTGTCCGGTGGTGGGTCTATCCCTTGTTCCGTGCAGCCAAACGAGCCCCGAGCGGTGAGATAATAATCACCACTAGGACCACAATAATGCTGACGAAACGGGAGGCCATGTTCATAGTTACAACCGGAAATCCTGTGAAATGGGAGCGGAGCTTGCCGCGAATGGCTATTAGAACTAGCACGGTGATTTTTATTGGGCAAGCACTTTTTACCTGACAAGACTCTGATTTTAACTGCTCTGAAACCTGACAACTGGAACAAAAAACTAATAAAAAACGGTTAACCAGCATATACATCAAACCAAGGACGGTATTTATGTCATTAGCTGTTGTTTATAGCCGTGCCAGCCTGGGGATAGCGGCGCCACAAGTCACGGTGGAGGTGCACCTCTCCAACGGCCTGCCCGCCTTCAACATGGTGGGGTTGCCGGAAACCTCGGTGAAGGAGTCGCGGGATCGGGTGCGCAGCGCCCTGCTCAACGGCAATTTCGAATTTCCGGCCAAGCACATCACCGTCAACCTGGCACCTGCGGATCTGCCCAAGGAGGGGGGCCGCTTCGACCTGGCCATCGCCATCGGCATTCTCGCCGCATCCAAGCAGATACCCGCAAAATACCTGCTAGACCACGAATTTTTAGGGGAATTGGCCCTGACGGGCGAGATCCGCCCCGTGCTTGGGGTGCTCCCCTCGGTGCTCGCCTGCCGCGACGCGGGGCGCACCCTGCTGGTCCCACGGGAGAACGGTCCGGAGGCTTCCCTCATACAGGATGCCGAGGTGCGCACCGCCCACCAGCTGCTGGCGGTCACCGCCTGGCTGGCGGGCCAGTACGAACTACCGCTGCCGGAACCCCAGAGCGCGGAGACCCTGCCCGACGTGCCGGATCTACAGGACGTGATCGGTCAGTCCCAGGCGAAGCGGGCGCTGGAGATCGCCGCAGCTGGCAGCCACAACCTGTTGTTCATCGGCCCCCCCGGCACCGGCAAGAGCATGTTGGCCAGCCGTCTGCCCGGCATTCTGCCACCGCTGAGCGAACAGGAGGCGCAGCAGACCGCCGCCATTCACTCCATCGGCGGCCTCACCCCCCGCGCCGGCCACTGGCACCACAGGCCGTATCGCACGCCCCATCACAGCGCCTCGGCGGTGGCGCTGGTGGGCGGGGGTACCCATCCCAGGCCTGGCGAAATTTCCCTCGCCCACAACGGGGTACTGTTTCTGGATGAATTGCCGGAGTTCGAGCGCAAGGTGCTCGACTCCCTGCGCGAGCCGCTGGAAACCGGGCACATTACCATCAGTCGCGCCGCCCGCCAGGTGGATTTTCCCGCCCGCTTCCAGCTGGTGGGTGCCATGAATCCCAGCCCCTGCGGCCATTATGGCGACGGCCAGACCCGCTCCAGCCCGGATCAGATCCTGCGCTATCTGGGCAAGCTCTCCGGCCCCTTTCTCGATCGGTTCGATCTGACGGTAGAGGTCCCGCTCTTGCCCAGGGGGAGCCTGACCGGCAAGGTGGAGCGGGGGGAATCGAGCCAGCAGATACGCGAACGGGTGCTGGGGGCGCGAGAGCGCATGCTGAGTCGCAGCGGAAAACTCAACAACCTGCTGGATAGTCGTGAAATCGAAGATGTTTGCAGATTATCGCCACAGGATGCCGAGTTTCTGGAAGGTGCCATCCAGAAGCTGGGGCTCAGCATCCGGGCCTGGCACCGCATCCTGCGGGTATCGCGCACCATCGCCGATCTGGCGGGGCACGCCACCATCGAGAGAGCGCATCTGATCGAGGCGCTCGGCTATCGCGCCATGGATCGGCTGCTCTCGCGCCTGCGCAGCGGCCAGTAAGCAACGCAGCCAACCCCGCCACCGGGATGCCTTCCATGGTCTAGTCGTGCCTCGGCTGATATTATGGTCACTGATCTGACCACTTGGTTGCCATCCACCGACACGAAAATGGATTCCACCATGCCCAACAAGCTGATAGAGCGACTGCGCGGCAGCCTCTCGACCCTGCTCTATTTCATCAACACCCTGTTCTGGTTTGCTCCCGTCCTGCTGCTTGGCCTCATCAAGCTGCTGCTGCCCATCAAGGGGTGGCGCACCCTCTGCAACGCGCTGCTGGATGGCTGCGCCGGCTGTTGGATTGGTTTCAACAACCTGATCCAGAAAACCATCATCAGAACCCCTTTCGAGGTGGTCGGAGTGGACAAAGGGCGCCGGAATGAGTGGTATATGGTGATTGCCAACCATCAATCCTGGGTCGACATACTGGTACTGCAGCGGATTTTTAATCAGAAAATCCCCTTCCTGAAGTTTTTCCTCAAGAAAGAACTGATTTGGGTACCTTTTCTCGGTCTGGCCTGGTGGGCGCTCGACTTCCCCTTCATGCGACGTTATTCCCGTAAATTCCTGGAAAAACACCCGCATCTGAAGGGAAAAGACATAGAGACCACGCGAAAGGCCTGTGCCAAATTCCGCCACATTCCGGTGAGCGTGATGAATTTCGTCGAGGGCACCCGCTTCACCGCCAGCAAGCACGACAAACAGGGCGCCCCCTATCGTCACCTGCTGCCCCCGAGGGCGGGTGGCGTCGCCTTCACCCTGGCGGCCATGGGCGATCAACTGCACAAACTGGTGGATGTGACCATCGCCTATCCGGGCGGCATCCCCAGCTACTGGGACTTCATGTGCGGTCGAGTGAGGGAGATCAAGGTTCGGGTCCGCTTTCTGCCGATCGAACGCAATCTGGTGGGGGATTACTTCAATGACCCCGAGTTCCAACAAGAGTTTCAGCAGTGGCTGAACGGGATCTGGTGCGAGAAGGATCAGACCCTGGGCCAGTTACTGGCGGACAAGACGCAGTAAGACACTCATGCTAAGCCTGCTCCCCGGCCCCCTGGTGCTGCTCATCAGCGCCGGCCTGACCATACTGTTTACCGCCCTGTGCGCCAGCCTGATCCTGCTGGTGTCCCTGGCCAAGCTGCTGCTCCCCGTGCCGGCCTTCGGTCGTGCCTGCAGTCGCCTCAACAACCGTTTCATGCGCCTGTGGCTCGGCTGCAACGCCCTGGTGATCCGCCTCACCACCCGCATCGACTGGCAGGTGGAGGACGACACCCGGCTACGCAAGGATGGCTGGTATCTCATCATCAGCAACCACCTGAGCTGGACCGACATCGTCGTGCTGGGCCATCTCTTCCGCGACCGGCTGCCGGTGCCCAAGTTCTTCATGAAGCACGAGCTCATCTACATCCCGCTGCTGGGGCTCGCCTGCTGGGGGCTGGACATGCCCTTTATGCGCCGCTATTCGAGAGAATTTCTGCTGCGCAATCCGCACCTGAGGGGCAAGGACATCGAGACCACCCGCAACGCCTGCGAGAAGTTTCGCCACATCCCCACCACCGTCATCAACTTCGTGGAGGGGACCCGCTTCACCGAACAGAAACGCGACGCCTCCCGCTCCCGCTTCCGCCACCTGATGCCCCCCAAGGCGGCGGGGCTCGCCTTCACCCTGGCGGCCATGGGCGATCAGTTCGACAGCCTGATCAACGTCACCATCAGCTACCCGGACAACACCGAGACCCCCTTCAAGGACTTCCTGATGGGGCGGATGAAGCGCATCCAGGTGCGGATCGAGGAGCTGCCGGTGGACGAGCAACTGGTGGGGGATTACTTCAACGACAAGCAGTTCAAGCGCGGCTTCCAGGAGTGGCTGAACCAGCGCTGGCAGGAGAAGGACGCAATACTGGAGGGCTGGCAGCGGGCTCAGGCGCCCGTCCCATTGACCGCCAAGGAGAGCGCCGACGCCAGTTCGGGCAGCTGATCCTCGCTGAACACGGCGATGCCGTGGCGGCGCAGCAGGGCGGTGGTCTTGCCCTCGCCCGCCACCGAGACCCCTTCGAAGCGGCCGTTGTAGATACGGCCGCTGCCGCAAGAGGGGCTCCCCTCTTTCAGCAGGGCGAAGCGAATGCCCTGCTGCTGGCAGAGCGCCAGCGCCAGGGCGGCGCCGCGATCGAACTCGGTCGTCACATCCAGCCCGCTTTCGGTGACTACAGACTCACCCTGCCGCTCGGCGGGTGGTCGCGGGGTCGGCAGCCCCCCCGCCACCTCGGGACAGAAGGCCAGCACCCGCCCCTCGGCACCCAACTCGGCCAGCCAGTCGCTGACGATGCCCTTGCTACGGCCGTCGTAACGCACTGGCTGACCCAGCAAACACGCGCTCACCAGCACCCTGGGTACGCAGACATCCATCATGCTTCCGCTCCATTCATCACCTGGTCGAACATCACGCAGCAGGGGTTCTCCAGCCGGTAGAGGATGGCGGGCCGCTGTTTGCCGGTGCGCTTGCGGCCGGTGTCCGTCAGGATGTCGGCCCGGTGGATCCGCTTGCGAAACGCCGCCGTGTTCATGGGGGTCTGCAGGATGATTTCGAAGGCACGCTGCACCTCGGAGAGGGTGAACTCCGCCCCCAGCAGGTGCAGCGGCAAGGTGCTGTAACGGCTCTTGATGCGCAGCCGCTCCAGCCCCATGGCGATGAGCTGGGGATGGTCGAAGGCGAGTTGCAGGTCGGGCAGATCGTCCAGAGGGTGCCAGCAGCCGCGCACGGCGCCGGCCTCGGGCTCCGCCAGGCACAAGTAGACGAGGGTGGTGGACCAGCCCCGGGGATCCCGCTCCAGATTGCCGAGGGTGCAGACCTGCTCGCTGTAGCACTGCGCCAGCCCCCACTGCGCCAGCAGGCGGTGGCGGGCGGCATCCAGATCCCGATCCCGGGTCTCGTCGATGCGCAGGGCCGGCAGCTGCCAGCAGTGGGCAAAGGGGGGGCGATCCCGGGTTTCGAGGAGCAGTTCGAGCCGCTCCTCGCGCAACCGCAGCACCACCATATCCAGACTCATTCTCGGCATCCTGGTCGACCTGCTCGCCTTCTAATAATGTTTGGTAGATAATATCACAAGAATATTATGTGCAGGAGTCACCCATGGGAACCATCGCCAGCCTGGATATTGATGCGCAGAAGGGGTTTACTCCGCTCTGTCCGAACGAGCTGCCCGTCGCAGGCGGGGATGACATAGTGGCGGCGCTCAACGCCCAGGCCGCCCTCGCCACCCTGCGAGTCGGCAGCAAGGACGCTCACCCCGCGAACGCTGCCTGGGTCGTGAGCGAGCCGGCCGCCATGCTGCAACCGCTGGATCTGCCCAACGCCGACCTCACCTGGCCGGCCCATTGCGTGCCGGGCACCCCTGGCTTCGAGCTGCTCGACGGCCTGCCCGCCCCCATCGACTACGACTTCTTCGTCTGGAAGGGGGTCGAGCCGGATCTGCACCCCTATGGCGCCTGCTACCACGACCTCGCCGAGCGTCGCAGCACCGGGCTCATCGAGTTCCTGCAGGCCCGCGGCGTCGCGACCGTGCTGGTCGGCGGCCTCGCCACCGACTACTGCGTCAAGACCAGCGTGCTGCAACTGCGCCGCGCCGGCTTACGGGTCATCGTCCACCTCGATGCCTGCCGCGGCATCTCCCCCGAGACGATCGCCCAGGCCCGCGCCCAGATGCTCGAGGCTGGCGCCGAGCTGGCCCAGACCCTGGCCGATGTACAACGCCTGCTGGACGCCTGATATGCCCCCGATCCTCAACAGCCTGCTCGATACAGATGCTTACAAGCTGCATATGCAGCAGGCGGTGTTCCATCGCTACCCGGATGCCGAGGTGGTGGCCGAATTCCACAGCCGCAACGAAGAGGATCTGCTGCCCATGATGGGCGAGATCGAGGAGCAGCTGCGCCTCGCCGGCTCCCTGCGGCTGACCCGACCCGAGCTCGATTTTCTGGCCGAGCGCCCCTTCTTCACCCCGGATTATCTGGATCACCTGCGCCGCAAGCCGCTGGATGCCTCCCTGCTCAAGGTGTTCGAGCAGGATGGCCGCATCAATGTGCGGGTCGAAGGGCCCTGGCAGGACGTGATCCTGTGGGAGATCCCGGTGCTCGCCATCATCAGCGAGATGCGCAACCGCTTCCGCTACCCCCAGTTCGGCGTCAGCCAGGCGCTGGAACGGCTCGACCAGAAGATCGACAGGCTGGAACGGGATCTGAGCCCGGAGGAGATGACCGAGTTCAACCTCATCGACTTCGGCACCCGCCGCCGCTTCTCCCACGCGGTGCAGGATGCCGTGGTGGGCCGCCTCCAGGAGCGGCTGCCGGCGTTTCGCGGCACCAGCAACTACCAGCTGGCCCAGAAATACCGGCTGCCGGCGGTGGGCACCCAGGCCCACGAGTGGTTCCAGGCCCACCAGCAGCTCGGCTTCCCGCTGGAACTCAGCCAGCGCGCGGCCCTCACCAGCTGGCTGGACGAGTTCACCAACCACCTCGGCATCGCCCTGACCGACTGCATCACCATGGATGCCTTCCTGCGCGACTTCGACTTCGAGCTGGCGAGCCGCTACCAGGGGCTGCGCCACGACTCCGGTGACCCCGTGGTGTGGGGCGAGAAAGCCATCAGCCACTATCAGCGGCTCGGCATCGACCCTGCCGAGAAGACACTGGTCTTCTCCGACGGGCTCAACCTCGACAAGGCCGTCGAGCTGCTGCGCCACTTCCGCGGCCGCATCAACACCAGCTTCGGCATCGGCACCAAGCTCACCTGCGATCTGCCCGGCGTCAGCCCGATGAACATCGTGTTCAAGCTGATGGAGTGCAACGGCGGCCCGGTCGCCAAGATCTCCGACAGCCCGGGCAAGACCCTCTGCCGGGATGCGGACTTCATTCGCAACCTCAAACAGGCCTTCCACGTCGGGGTCTGAGTCAGGCCCGCGAGACGCCAAACAAAAAGCCCGCCGGTTTGCACCGGCGGGCTTTTGTATCGACTCAGGAATGATCAGTCCTTCTTGGCCAGCAGGAATTTCACCAGCTGGTTGAACTGCTCCTGGGAAGTGATGGATTCAATCTTCACCATGTACTTGCCGTTGACCAGAAAGGCCGGCACACCGCGCACATTGTAGCTCTCGGTGTTGCGATCGAACTGGGAGACCATGCCGGAGACGGCGAAGCTGTCGACGGCACCGTCGAACTCCTCGGCCGGCACGCCATTGTCCACGAAGACCTGCTTCACGTCGGCGCGGCTCTGGGGGATCTGGCGCTGGGTGTGGATCTTGTCGAAGATGGCCGGGGTCAGCTTGCCTTCCACGTTCAGCAGATTGGCGACGGCGTAGGCACGCTGCATCTCGGGACCCATTTCACGGCCCAGGAAGGCCACCGGGTTCTTCTTCATCGGCACGCCTTCCGGCAGGCTCTTCTTCAGATCCTCGGCAATCGGCTCGAACTTGGCGCAGTGCGGGCAGAAATAGGAGAAGAACTCCATCACTTCCGGCTGGGCGCTGCCGGTCTGGCTGACCACGTCATAGTTGACACCTTCCTTGAATTGCGGGGCGGCGTGAACCATGGGGATCATCAGCATGGCAGCGAGGAAAAATAGTACTTTTTTCATGACGTTTCCTGTTAAGGGATCACTGTGAGGCACGCCCGGCGAACCGAAGCAGTCCAAGCCTATTGCCTCACCCTCGTGCCGTCAATGGCAAAGGCAGACAGGCGGGACCGCCATCCCGCCTCCCACGGGCACCTTGCCGCTGTGGCAATGGTGCGGGCAACACCACCAGCGGACGCCCCGTGGTGTGGCGATCTGCCGGGTTCACGCCCCTACCACTGCGGCATCAGGCTGAGCGGCGGGGCCTTCAATGCCTCGAGCTGATCATGCAGGGTCGCAATCTGCTGGCGCCAGTAGTGTTCGGTGTTGAACCAGGAGAAGTGGCGGGGGAAGGCGGGATCTTCCCAGCGTCTTGCCAGCCAGGCCATGTAGTGGACGATGCGCATTGCACGCAGCGGCTCGATGAGCGCCAGCTCCCGCGGGTCGAACTCCATGAACTCCTCATACCCCGCCAGCAGGGTATCGAGCTGGATCTGCTGCTCATGACGCTCCCCGTTCAGCATCATCCAGAGATCCTGGATGGCAGGGCCGGTGCGGCAATCGTCGAGGTCGACAAACAGGGGGCCGTCACGCCACAGGATGTTGCCCGGGTGGCAGTCCCCATGCAGGGAGATGCGCGCCACATCCAGGGTCATGGCGTCGCATACGTGCCGGATCAGCTCGTCCAGCACCCCGAAGAAGGACTTGGCCAGCCCGCTCGGCAACCACTCGCCTGCCGCCAGCAACTGACGCGGCTCGTGCAGCATGCTCTCCACATCGAGCCGTACCCGGTGATGAAAGGCATGGCTGGCACCGACGCTGTGGATGCGACCGAGGTAACGCCCCACCCACTCCAGCTGGTCCAGGTTGTCCACCTCGAACTGACGCCCCCCGACGCTCTGCCAGATGGCAAACGGGTAGCCCTGATGCTCCAGCAGGGTCTCGCCGGCAAAGGCAATGGGAGCGGCGACCGGGATCTCAGTTTCACAGAGGTGAGCGGCAAACGCGTGCTCTTCCAGGATCTGGGCCCGGCTCCAGCGACCGGGGCGGTAGAACTTCACCACGTAGCGACGGCGATCCTCATCCTGAAACTGATAGACGCGGTTCTCGTAACTGTTGAGCTCGATAAGGCCGGAGTCGATGCGCAAGCCGCTGAGATCGATGGCATCCATGATGAGATCGGGATTGAGGTCGGAATAGTTGAAACGCATGTCATCCACCATAGAAAAGGGGCGCTGTTGCGCCCCATTCTATCACCACTGTCTGCCGTTGCCGTGCATGGCGGTGCGCCTTGCCGTCACAACCTGCTGATAAACTTGCTCGGTTGGCGCAAGGTCCCCTTGCTGTCATCCGGCGCCGCGCCTTCCCGCTTGAGCACGAACTGGACGTCCAGAGTGGGGCGCTTCAGGTTGAAGGGATCCACCGCCAGACTCACCGGCAGGGTATAGATCTCGCCCGCCTTCAGGGTCACCTCGCGAGGACCGAACCACTGGTACTCCGGCAGCCCTTCCACGTCCAGCCGGTAGGTCTGGGAGTTCAGGGTCTTGTTGAGGATCTTCAGGGTATAGGTGTTTTCGATGAGCCCTTCACTGTTTTCCCGGAACAGCTGGTTGCGATCCCGCAGGATGTCGAGCCCCATGGGCATGATGGACATGGCGTTATAGACGAAGACCCCCAGCATGACGACCATCACCAGGCCATAGCCAATCAGCTTGGGCCGCGCCACCTGGGTTTCACTGTGGGCCAGCTTGTGCTCGGTGGTGTAACTGATGAGCCCTTTCGGATACCCCATCCGCTCCATGGTCTGGTCGCAGGCGTCGACACAGGCGCCGCAGTTGATGCACTCGTACTGCAGACCGTCACGGATGTCGATACCGGTCGGGCAGACCTGCACGCAGAGGTCGCAGTCGATGCAGTCCCCCAGCCCCAGAGCCTTGGGATCGGCCTTGCGACCACGGGCGCCGCGGGTCTCGCCACGCTGGCTGTCATAGCCGACGATGTAGGTGTCCTTGTCGAACATGGCGGACTGGAAGCGGGCATAGGGGCACATGTGGATACACATGATGGCGCGCATCCAGCCGGCGTTGCCATAGGTGCAGGCGGCAAAGAACAGCACCCAGAAGATGACCCAGCCTCCCGCCTGCAGGGTGAAGAAATCGGGTACCAGGTGGAAGACATCCTGGAAGTAGGCGACGAAGGTCAGCCCCGTGCCCAGCGACAGCAGGATCCAAGCCAGGTGCTTGGCGCCCTTACGGGCCAGCTTCTCGCCGCTCCAGGGCGCCGCATCCAGCTTGCGACGCTTGTTGGCGGCCCCTTCCAGCTTCTCCTCGAACCAGATGAACAGGAAGGTCCACACCGTCTGGGGACAGAGGTAGCCGCACCAGACCCGGCCCAGGAAGGTGGTCACAAAGAAGAGGGCGAAGGCCGCGATCATGAAGACCCAGGCCAGCAGGGTGAGATCCTGCGGCCAGATGGTGGCACCGAAGATATGGAACTGCTGGTGCTCCAGATCGAACAGCACCGCCTGACGGCCGTCATAACGCAGCCAGGGCAGGAGGACAAAGAGCGCGACGAAGAACCAGCCCATGGCCTTGCGCACCCGCTGCCAGTAGCCGGTCTGGGAGCGGACATAGATGCGGTTGCCGGGGTTGAACCTGTCATCTCCCGCCTTGAAGGTGTTGGGATTGAAAGTCCCGGTGACGTCACCGGTCACATCCTTGATGTCGATCTTGTCCTTGTCGGCCATTGCAACACATCGCTCCACTCATATTGTTATGAAAGCGATTATATCTTAAACAACCTGCTAATTGTGTGGGTTAAATGTATCTATAGTTCGAGTCCCGTCGCAATTTCAGGCAACAAAAAAGGCCCATAGCCAGTTGACTATGCGCCTTTTCACAGATTCTCTTGAAACCTTTCTCTGATGGCGATGTGACGCCCGGATTACTTGATGCCGCGGGCCTTGAGCAGGGCTTCCTTGAAGTCGGGCACGTGATCCTTGGCCAGCCCCGGGATCATCGCCTGCTTGTCGGATTCCCGCATCTTGAGGTGGTAGATCAGCATGTCGTCGGTCAGTGCGGACAGCGGACCGTCAAATCCCGCTTCCTCGGCCAGTTTGGCAACAAACTGCACCAGGCTGAGATCCTGCTCCTTGATCCAGGCAGGCTGCAGCAGTTCCAGCAGCTCTTCGATACGATGACATTGCATAGACGACCTCTTTAATCTGTCTTGTGAAACTCAGGCAACCTTACCCATCAAGGCTACTTCGATACGATCCCGGCCATTATGCTTGGCCTGATAGAGCGCCGCATCCGCTTTCTGGATAAGCTCGGCAATGGAGTGATGCTGATCCGGCACCAGGGTCGCCACCCCGAAGCTGCAACTGACCCGCCCCGAGACCCGGGATTTGTGGTGGGGAATGCCGAGGGCTCGCAACGAGGTACGCACCTGCTCGGCGATCTGCATGGCCCCCTGCAAGGTGGTGCAGGGCAGCAGCAGGGCGAACTCCTCTCCGCCGTAACGGGCAGCGAGATCGTCTTCCCGCCGCAGCACTTCGGCCAGCAGGCTCGCCACCTGTTGCAGGCACTGGTCCCCCACCTGATGACCATAGTGATCATTGAACTGCTTGAAGTAGTCCACATCCACCAGCACCAGAGAGAGAGGCGCCCTGGCACGGTGGCAGCGACGCCAGGCGCGCGCCAGGGAGTCGTCGAGATGGGCCCGGTTGGCGATGCCGGTCAGACCGTCGAGGCGGGACGTGAGCTTGAGGTGCTCGGAGACCGCCTTCAGCTCGGCCACCAGATCCGCATTGGAAAAACTGTGGTAGAGAGAGGCCACCTGATCCCGCCGCAGGCGCCGCAGCAGGGTCGGCAGAAAGACGAACAGATACCCCGCCAGCATGCAGGAGACGATACGCTCCTGGGTGTTGCCGCCACTGAGCTCGAACAACATGGCAAACCCGAGGGGCAGCACGGCCCCATAGAGGGTACGACGGCTGCCGAACAGCATGATGGCGCTGCCGGTCAGGATCAGGCTGGAGAGCATCATCATGGCGGCACGATAGGTGTCGGGCAGCTTGTCCATGTAGAGCAGCACGCCCAGTGCCCAGACGATGGAGGTGATGGTCACCCCGACAAAGAGCTCGCGCTCGAGCACCGGCAGCGGAAGCTCCGCCAGCCTGGGCTGGCGCCAGCGCAGATGCCACCAGCGCCCCAGCAACAGCAGCAGGACCAGACCGAGCCAGCCCAGCGACTCGCTGGCCGGCAGGTAATCGTGGAACAGCAGGCTCCAGCTGATCGCCAGCAGCCCCAGGCAAGGCAGGCTGAAGGAGGCATGGGTATAGAGCTGGACCATGATGGCCCGCCGCACCTGATATTTCACACTCTGTGTCAACTGGGTACTCCCTGTACAAGAGCCGCACAGTTTAACACTCCCCTTTCCTGCTCAACAATCAATCGACCGCTATTAAGCTGCCACTCAGCGCGTCCTCTCCCGCACAGGCCCCGACAGACCCTTTTCTGCAGGGTCGAATGGCGCAGCCCTCCCTCACCCTTTCTCCAGCTCGTCGAGGATGGGACACTGGGGATTCGCATCTCCGTGACAGCAGCTCACCACCTCCTCGAGGGCGCTGAGCATGGCTTGCAAACCGGCGATGCGGGAGCGCAGATCGACGATTTTCTCCTGGGCCAGCTTCTTCACCTGGGCACTGGTTCTGTGCTCGTCCCGATAGAGCGCCAGCAGCTCCTGACACTCCTCCAGATTGAAGCCGGTCTCCCGCGCACGCTTGACGAAGCGCAGCTCCCGCAGGGAGGCATCCGTATAACTGCGATACCCGTTGTCGCTGCGCACCGGCGACGAGATGAGGCCGATGCTCTCGTAGTAGCGGATGGTCTTGGCGGTCAGGCCGGTGGCCTTGGCGACCTTGCTGATGTTCATGAATGACTCCTTTGGGATTCAGATGCACGCAGGCTGCCCGCCCGGGGCTGCCAGCGCTTCAATAACAGGGAATTGCTCAAGACGGTGATACTGCTCAAGGCCATGGCCGCCCCCGCCAGCTCGGGGCTGAGGTAACCCAGTGCCGCCAGCGGAATGCCGATGATGTTAAACACGAAGGCCCAGAACAGGTTCTGCTGGATGGTGCGCCAGGTGGCCGCCGAGATGTCGATGGCATCGGCCACCAGCCGCGGATCAGACCGCATGAGGGTGATGGAGGCGGTCTCCATCGCCACGTCGGAGCCGGAGCCCATGGCGATACCCACATCCGCCGCCGCCAGCGCCGGGGCGTCGTTCACCCCGTCTCCCACCATGGCGACCAGCCCGCTGGTTTGCGCCCGCAGCGCCTCCACTTTCTCCACCTTGCCGGCTGGCAGCACGGAGTCAAAGGCCCCGTCCAGCCCCAGTTTGGCGGCGATATGGGCCACCGGCGCCGGTCCATCACCGCTCACCAGCCAGCTGGCTATGCCGCGCTGACGCAGGGTGGCGATGGCATCCGGACTCTCGGGGCGCAGGGTATCGGCCAGCGCCGCAATGCCGGCCACCACGCCGTCGATGGTCACCCAGACCCGGGTCGCGCCATCGGCAGGCGGTTTATCCTGCGCGGGCACCTCAATGCCGAGCTGGGCCAGCAAAGAGCCATTGCCGATGGCGACCCTATGACCGGCGACCTGACCGACAATACCGGCACCGACCCGCACCTCCACCGCCTCCGGCTGGGGCAGCACGGCCTCTTTGTCGACCGCCTCGCGCATGGCCAGCGCCAGCGGGTGTTCGCTCGCCTGCTGCAGGGCGGCGGCCAGACGCAGCTGCTCGTCGTTGCCGCTCCAGCTCGCCAGTACCGGCCGGCCCTGGGTCAGGGTGCCGGTCTTGTCGAAGATCAACGCCTTGATGGCGTGGGCCTTCTGCAGGGTATCGACATCCTTGATCAGAATGCCGTGGCGCGCTGCCACCCCGGTGCCAGTGACAATGGCCGCAGGCGTTGCCAGCCCCAGCGCACAGGGACAGGCGATCACCAGCACCGCTACCGCCGCCAGCAGCGCCTGACCGAAGTCGTTGCTGATGGCGTACCACACCAGCAGGGTGAACAGGGCGATGGTCATCACCACCGGCACGAACACGGCGGAGACCTTGTCCACCAACTGTTGCAGCGGCGCCTTGCCCATCTGGGCGTTCTCCACCAATGCGATGATCTTGCTGAGGCTGGAGTCCTCCCCCACCGTGGTGGCTTCAATTTCCAGCACGCCGGAGCGGTTGATGGCGCCGCCCAGCACCTTGTCGCCCTCGCCGCGCGGCACCGGCAGGCTCTCGCCGGTGAGGATCGACTCGTCCAGCTCGCTGGCACCGCTCACGATTCTGCCATCCACCGGCACCCGTTCCCCCACCAGCACCCGCAGCCGATCGCCGCGCAGCACCTCGTCGATGGCGACGCTCTGCCAGCGCTCGCCGCGCCAGACGGTGGCGGTTTCCGGCCGCAGCGCCATCAACTCGCGAATGGCGGACTGGGTACTGCGTCTGGCTCGCGCTTCCAGCAGTTTTCCGAGGGAAATCAGGGTAATGATGATGGCACTCGCCTCGAAGTAGAGCTGACCACTGGCGGCCATCCCCAGATTAAGCAGCAGATAGAGGCTGTAGAAGTAGGCCGCGCTGGTACCGGTCGCCACCAGCACATCCATGTTGGCGGAGCGGTTCTTGATGGCGAGCCAGGCGCCGCGATAGAAGCGGGCCCCAATCCAGAACTGCACCGGGGTGGCGAGCACCAGCTCCAGCCAGGCGGGCAGATGCCAGGGCAGCAGACCGGCCATGGCCAGCATCCCCACCAGCAGCGGCAGGGTAAGCAAAGCCGAGACGATGACCCGGGTTTGCGCCTGACGGGCGCTGGCGGCCTCCTGCGCTTCCCGCTCCAGCAACTGCTGGCGGCGGCCGCTGGCCGAGCCTTGCGCCAGTTGGGCGCCAAAGCCGAGGGCCTCGATCTGCTCGCGCAGGGCCGCGGGCGTCTGCATCCCGGGTACCAGCACGATACGAGCCTGCTCGATGGAGAAGTTGACGTCGGCGGAGATGACGCCGGGCAGCGCCGCCAGCATCTTGTGCAGGCGGGCCGAGCAACCGGCACAGGTCATACCGGTGATTTGAAACAATATGGTCTCACTGCCGTAGTCATAACCCTGCGCCTTGATGCTCTCCAGTACCGCCGGCAGACGGTCGGGGCTGGTCAGCTCGATGGCCGCCTGCTCCAGCGCGAAGTTGACGGTGGCCGATACCCCGTCGAGCTTGTTGAGGGCGGTCGTGATGCGGCCGGCGCAGTTGGCGCAGCTCATGCCGCTGAGCGGCAACTGCAGATGAATGGGTGATTGAAGATGAGTGGTCATGTTGTTCCTCCCCGGAACCCGTCGGCACCACAAAACGCCGACTGGCAAACCCTAACCTTTACTGTAAGGGCAAGCTCAAGCCACATGATCCACTTTTTGCAGATGAAAAAATGGCGCCCGTTTGCTGCCAGAGAACAAACAGGCGCCGCATTCAGCTATTGCGCGGTGACTCAGATACCGTACTGGGCGCGGTAAGCCTTCATGGCGGCCAGTTGCGCCGCCAGCTCCGGCTGTTCGGCCTGCTTCTCTTCCAGATACTGGATCAAGTCGCTCATCTGGATGATCGCGATGATGTGAGCGCCGTAGTCACGCTCCACTTCCTGAATGGCGGAGAGCTCGCCCTTGCCCTTCTCCTGACGGTCCAGCGCGATCAGCACGCCAGCCAGGGAGGCGCCGTTGGCCTGGATCAGATCCATGGATTCGCGGATGGCGGTGCCGGCAGTGATGACATCGTCCACCAGCATGATGCGCCCCTTGAGCGGGCTGCCCACCAGATTGCCGCCCTCGCCGTGATCCTTGGCCTCCTTGCGGTTGAAGCACCAGGGCACGTCCACGTCGTGCTGCTCCACCAGCTGCACCGCGGTGGCGGAGGCGATGGGGATCCCCTTGTAGGCCGGGCCAAACAGCACATCGAATTCGATACTGGCATCCATCAGGGCGGCGGCATAGAAGCGGCCGAGACGGGCCAGATCGCGGCCGCTGTTGAACAGGCCGGCGTTGAAGAAGTAGGGGCTTTTACGACCGGATTTCAGGGTAAATTCACCGAATTTGAGGACCTGTTTCTCCAGGGCGAACTCGATAAATTGACGCTGGTAGGCTTTCATTCTGGCTCCTTGCTTGGCTTGTCGTTTACTTGTGTGGGGGTATAAAAAAACGCGGTCAATGCCGCGTTTGCAGGATCTGTTGACGCTTCGTCACAGCCGCGACGGAGTCGGTTTTTGCGCAGAACTAGGCATGAGATGCGAAGTTTGGTAATCCAAACGAGGCATCGAATAACGACGTTATGCACAAAAACAGACCCGTCCCTACGGGTTGCGTGGCAAAGGATGCCATGCGTTGTTGCAGGACTTGCCAAGGGAATAACCATTGGCGGCATCCTGCGCCTAGCCTGGCATCCTTTGACACTGCAACGCGACTTGTGCCGAAACATCAACAGGTCCTGGTATCAGGAAAGTGACTGCTTCTGCAGCGCAATAATGTCGGCAATACCGCCCTTGGCGAGGGCCAGCATCTCCAGCAGCTCCTCGTGGGTGAAGGGTTCGGCCTCCGCGGTGCCCTGCACCTCGATGATGCGACCATCTTCGGTCATCACCACGTTCATGTCAGTCTCGGCGGCGGAGTCTTCGATGTACTCCAGATCGCAGATGGCCTCCCCTTCGAACATACCGACGGAGACGGCCGCGATCATCTGCTTGAGCGGGCTCTGTTTGATCAGCCCCTTCTCCACCATCCAGTTCAGCGCATCCACCAGCGCCACGCAGGCCCCGGTGATGGCGGCGGTACGGGTACCGCCGTCGGCTTGCAACACGTCGCAGTCAACGGTAATGGTGTGTTCGCCCAGGGCATTCAAGTCTACCGCCGCGCGCAGGGAGCGGGCGATCAGACGGGAGATCTCCAGGGTGCGGCCGCTCTGCTTGCCGGAGGCCGCTTCGCGGTTCATCCGGGAGTGGGTGGAGCGCGGCAGCATGCCGTACTCGGCAGTGACCCACCCCTGCCCCTTGCCTTTGAGGAAGCGCGGCACGCTGGTGTCGACGCTGGCGGTGCAGAGCACGCGGGTGTGGCCGAACTCCACCAGCACGGACCCTTCAGCATGCTTGGTGAAGTGGCGGGTGATGGTTACCGGACGCACCTGGGCGGCGCTGCGATCGCTGGGACGGGACATGGGACTGACCTCTGGGCTGGCTGAATTGGCGCAGGAGTATAAGTGATCCCAGCCCAAATATCAGCCGCTAAAACCACGCTGTCGGCTGACGGAGCTGGGCTGGCTGAGTATACTGGCCCCACACTTCATCAAGCCCGGAACAATCAATGATTCACAGCATGACCGCCTACGCCCGCAAGGAACTCAAGGGCGACTGGGGCACAGCCGTTTGGGAAATTCGTTCGGTCAACCAGCGCTATCTGGAGACCTACATTCGCCTGCCGGAACAACTGCGCAGCCTGGAGCCGGTTCTGCGTGAGCGCTTCCGCGCCAAGCTGCAGCGCGGCAAGGTGGAGTGCAACCTGCGCTTCGAGGCCGCCCAGGCCGCCGCCAGCCAGCTCCACATCAATGAAGAGCTGGCCAAACTCATCATCGAGAGCGCCAACTGGGTGATGAAAGAGGCGGGCCAGGGTCAGCTCAATCCGGTGGACGTGCTGCGCTGGCCGGGGGTCATGGCTGCCGCCGAGCAGGACATGGACGCGGTCGCCACCGAGCTGCTCGGCGGTTTCGATCTGACCATGGAAGATTTCCTCGCCTCCCGCGCCAGCGAAGGGGCCAACCTCAAGGCGCTGATCGAACAGCGTCTGGCCGGCATTCAGGTAGAAGTGAAGAAGGTGCGGGAGTACCTGCCGCAGATCATCGAGTGGCAGCGCCAGAAGCTCACCGACCGCCTGGCCGAGGCCAAAGTGGAGCTGGATCCTGCCCGCATCGAGCAGGAGATCGTGCTGCTGGCCCAGAAGATCGACGTGGCCGAAGAGCTGGATCGCCTGGAGATGCACATCAGCGAAACCAACAAGATCATGAAGAAGGGTGGCGCCTGCGGCCGTCGTCTCGACTTCATGATGCAAGAGTTCAACCGCGAGTCGAACACCCTCGGTTCCAAGTCGATCAACGCCGAGGTGACCCAGTCCGCCGTCGAGTTGAAAGTGCTCATCGAGCAGATGCGCGAGCAGATCCAGAACATCGAGTGATCTCCCTCATCGATGCACCAGCCCCCGCCACCCGGGGGCTTTTTTATGCTCGTTTCCCGCAGCGCTCAGCCGCCTGACTGATGGTAACCCCTAGCAAAGGGAGCCCGACATGTGCCATCACGCAAAGAGGGTCTGCCATGCAGACCCTCTCCTTCTTTTTGATCCATCCCCCGCCCGTGCAGGCTAGACCGGTGACTTCAGCCTTCGGCTGCGCAGCAGCAGGGGGAGCTGGTAGAGCACCAGAGCACCCAGCACCAGGCCGGCGCCTGCCAGCTTGGCGGGGCCCAGCGGCTCGTCATAGAAGAGGGTGCTTAAGATCAGGGTCCAGACCGGTTCCAGCAGCATCAGCAGGGCGGCGTGGGCCGTGGTCATCCGGCTCAGGGCGTGGGTGAGCAGCCAGTAACGCAATGTGGTGGCGATCAGGACGCTGGCCGCAAACCAGCCCCAGATGCCAGTGCCGATGCTGGCGGGCCACTGCTCGGTCAGCAGGGAGAGCAGGGTGCCGAGCAGTCCGGTCACCGCCAACTGGATGCAGGTGAGCCAGGTGGGGGGGATGGACTGGGCGAAGTGGCGGTGCACCGCGAGCTGGACCCCCAGGGTGGCGGCCGCCGCCAGAAACCAGAACAGGGAGAGCGACACACCCCAGTGGGTGCTGCTGGAGAGCAGCAGCAGGCCAGCCACGGCGACGGGCAGGGTGAGCCAGTAGTGGCGGCCGGGTCTGGCCTTGAAGGCGGCCCAGGCGGCGAGCGGCGCCATCAGGGTGGCCACGCTCATGATGAAGGCGCCGCTGCCGAGGGCATCGCTCTGGCTGATGGCGGTAACCCAGAACAGCAGGCTGGCCCCGAGCAAGGTGCCGCACCCGGCGGCGCGCAGCAGCTGTGAGCCACTGGGGGGCGGCTCGCGCAACCAGGCGAGCGGCAACAGCAGCAGGGCGGCCAGCAGGAAGCGGCTGCCGATAAAGGCGGCGGTGGGCAGTTCGCGAATCGCCTCTTTCGAGAAGAGCCAGCCAGCGGCGGCCAGCAGGGTGACCAGTATCATCAACAGCAGGGGAGCGCGGTTCATCGGAGCATCACAGGGTCAGGGGCAAAGGGCAGAGCATAAAGGAAAGGGACGCGGATTGTCTCCCGGGGTTTGGCAGACATGCTGGCGGGGCGGCCACCACGCCGCCCCGCCTCAGTCGTCACTTTCCAGGCTGGCGAGGCAATGGGAGAGGGTGCGCGCCAGCGCCCCCTGGTTGCGCAGCACCACGGCGCGGGCCTGCTCCCCCATCTCGCGGCGGGCAGGGGCATCGCCGAGCAGGGTGCTCACCCGGTGGCCGAGCGCCTCGGCGTCCGCCACCACGGCGGCGCCCCCCTGGGCCACCAGCTGGCGGGTGATGTCGCTGAAGTTGAAATAGACGGGGCCGGTCAGGCAGGGTTTGCCCAGCGCCGCCGGTTCCAGCAGGTTGTGACCGCCCACGGGCACCAGGCTGCCACCGACAAAGGCGAGATCCGCCGCCGCCAGCATCAGCGGCAGCTCGCCCATGGTGTCACCCAGGTAGATCTTGTCTCTCTCGCCGACCGCACTGCCCGCCGTGCGCCGCACGCAACCGTAGGGGGCACACAGCTCGGCCACCCGATCGAAACGCTCGGGATGGCGCGGCACCAGGATCAGCAGGGCGGAGGGATGGGCCTTGAGCACCCGATCGAAGGCGGCCAGCACCTGCTCGTCTTCCCCCTGGTGGGTGCTGGCGGCGATCCAGACAGGTCGTGCCTCCCCCAGCTGCTGGCGCAGGGCGCGGCCCCTGGCCTGTACCTCGTCGCCAAACTGGATGTCGAACTTGATGGAGCCGGTCACCGCCAGCCGGTTGCGCCCTATCCCCAGCCGATGGAAGCGATCCGCATCGTCCTGATGCTGGCACAGCAGGTGGGTCAGCGGGCGGCTCAGGGCATCGAATGCGCCCTGGAAGCGACCATAGCGCTGACAGGATCGCTCCGAGAGGCGGGCATTGAGGATGGTCACCGGCAGGTGGCGTGCCTCGCAGGCCGCCAGCCAGTTCGGCCACAGCTCTGTCTCCATCACCCAGAGGGCGCGGGGCTTGACTGTGCTCAGAAACGCCGAGACGGCCCAGGGATAGTCGAGAGGCGCATAGCGGTGCACCACCAGCTCCCCGAGCTTGGCCGCCTGTTCGGCGCCGGTGCGGGTGGTGGTGGTGAGCAGGATGGGCAGCTCGGGGCGCTCGGCCTTGAGGGCGCGGATGAAGGGGGTGATGGCCAGTGTCTCCCCCACGCTCACCGCATGGATCCAGAGGGGAGCCTCCTGTCCGGTCGGCGGCAATCGTCCCAGATGCTCGGCCCAGCGCGCCCCGAAGCCGGGCTTGCCTTTTTTGGGCTTGTAGAGCGCCAGCAGCGCCAGGGGCAACCCCAGGTGGATCAGCAGGTTGTAGAGCAACCGGTAGATCATGCTAGCTATTACCTGGTTCAGCAGCAGAGGATTCCACCGGCTGCCGCACTATGGTCAGATCTGCCGTTTCACCACGCTCCAGCCGATTTCCCGCCTCGATGACCTGTTCCGGCATCAGCTCGATCAGGCACTTGAGGTGGCCGAACTTGCAGGTGCGCTTGAAGCAGGGGCGGCACTCGATGTCGGTGTGGACGATCTCGACCCTGTCCGCCAGCGGTGGGGTATAGAGGGGCGAGGTGGAGCCGTAGACGCCGATCAGCGGCCGGTTGAGGGCGGCCGCCACGTGCATCAGGCCCGAGTCGTTGGCGATGACCCGACCGGCCAGGGCCATCAGGTCGATCGCCTCGTGCAGGCTGGTCTTGCCCGCCAGCACGTGGCAGTTGGGGCGCGACAGGGGGTTGATCCGATCGCGGATGGTGTTGGCCACGTCCACGTCCTTGCCCGAGCCGAAGATCCACACCTGCCACCCCTCGTCGAGGTGCTTTTGCGCCACCACGGCGTAGTGCCCTTCCGGCCAACGTTTGGCCGGGCCGAACTCGGCCCCCGGACAGAGTACCAGCACAGGGCGGGCACGATTCAGGCCGAGCCGCTCCAGCGCCTTGCCCTGGTTGATGAGATCCACGTGCAGGGAGGGATGGGGAATAGCGGGAATGTCGTCCCGGCTCTTCATCTGCCCCTTGGGGTAGGCCAGAGCCACATAGCCTTCCACCATCAGCGGGAAGGCCTGCTTGTTGTTGCGCATGTCGTTGAGCAGACCGAAGCGGTGCTCCCCCTTCCAACCGGTGCGCACCGGGATCCTGGCAAACCAGGGGATGAGGGCCGACTTCATGGAGTTGGGCTGGATGATGGCCTGATCGTACTGCTCGGCGGCCAGCTGCTTGCCAAGGCGGCGGCGTGCCCCCAGCTTGAAGTCACCGTGGCCAAGCGGCATGGGGATGGCCTTGTCCACCTCGGGCATGCGCTCCAGCAGCGCAACGCACCAGGCCGGCGCCATCACATGGAGCTCGCTGCCCGGGTGGTTGCTCTTGAGCGCCTTGTAGAGGCTCTGGGACATCACCATGTCGCCGACCCAGGAGGGGCCGATCACCAATATCTTCATCGTGCGTCTTCTCTCGGGACTGGCCCGGCTGTTGATCATTACTGGGCGAGATTATGCCCCAAGAAAGGCCGAAGAAATAACAGAAGATACCCGTCTGCTCCCGCAAAACGCCTACCTGGCAGGATCTGCTCCCCCACGCATCCCTCCTGAGGCCCTCTTCGACCCGGACACGGCGTGCCCTGGGCCACCGACTGCCGGGTAGCAGAGATCCCCCTTCCCCCGCATTCAAAAGCGGGCCCACCGGGCCCTCGGGTCATGCCCCGCGCGGGGTTTTAGGCTAGAATGGGCGCCAATCCGAGCATGACCCGCCCGCCGGGCACCAACAAGAGTCCCTTGCCTGTGAAAAAACCGACCCTGGCGGCCGTCCTGATCGTCAAGAACGAAGCCGACAACCTCCGTGCCTGCCTCGCCTCCCTCGAAGGCCTGGCGGATGAAATCGTCATCCTGGACTCCGGCAGTCAGGATGACACCCCGGCCATCGCCGCCGAATTTGGCGCCCGCTTCTTCGTCAACACCACCTGGCCCGGTTTCGGCCGTCAGCGCCGCCTCGCCCAGTCTCATGTCCAGTCGGAATGGGTGCTGTGGCTGGACGCGGACGAACGGCTCACCCCCGAACTCAGGGAAGCCATCCAGGGGGTCATGGCCAACCCGGCCAGCGACACCATCTACTCCATCCCGCGCCTCTCCTGGGTGTTCGGCCGCTTCATCCGCCACAGCGGCTGGTACCCGGATCGGGTGCTGCGCCTCTACCCCAAGGCGCTGACCGGCTACAACGAGGCGCTGGTACACGAGAAGGTGGAGGTGCGCGCCAACATGAAGATCGTCAACCTGCAGGGCGACCTCCTCCACTACACCTACCGGGATCTGGAACACTACCTGGTCAAATCCGCCGGCTACGCCCGCGCCTGGGCCGATCAGCGCACCGCCCGCGGCAAGAAGGGATCCCTCGGCCAGGGGCTGGTCCACGCCGTCGGCTGCTTCCTCAAGATGTACCTGCTCAAGGCCGGTTTCCTCGACGGCAAGCAGGGCCTGCTGCTGGCCATCCTCTCCGCCCACTCCACCTTCGTCAAATACGCCGATCTCTGGGTTCGCCAGCAGCCCCAGCAGCCGAAATAGGGCATCGCGCCTCAAACATCCCATTAATCACTCACCCCTTGTTCCAGCGGAACAAGGGGCAAACCCCATTGCCATGGAGCGGGCGCAGCCCTCGCGGGGCCGCTCACGGCGCAAACCTGGGCGCCACGGACGAAAACTGGCCGCTATAAGCCGAATGCATGAATATTGGCAACATGACCCGACTCCGGCTTATACCGACAGGTTTCCCCTGCCCGGAGCCCGGGCAGACCCGTCAAGGGGGCTGTCGGGGACCACGCCCGGTCGGCTGGACTGCCAGCGGGGCGCATCCCCATACAAGACAGGACCCCGCGGGGCCCTGTCTGTATGTTCTGTGTGCGCTCTCAGCGCTCGGCGCGCCAGAAGGGCGGCGCCCAGCGGGCGATCTCTGCCGCCATGGCCTTGGGATCGAGCTGGCTCATGTCCTCCGGGTGGTCGCTGTCTTCCGGCGGGCTGAAGGGCAGATGGCGTCCCTCGCCGTTGAGCGGCCGCCAGCGCAGCGGCGTCGCCGAACTGTGTGCCGGGAAGAAGCCGACGGTCGGCACGTCCATGGCCGCGGCGATGTGCAGGGGCCCCGTGCTGCCCGCCACGAACAGGGCGGCGTTGGCCATCACCTGGCAGAACTTCGGCAGCCCCTCGTCGGAGCGATAGATCCAGCCGTTGCCCCCATGGGCCAGCAGTTCGGCCGCCAACTGCTCCGCCTTCCCCTCCTCCCCCGGGCCTGCCGTCAGCACGCACTGCAACTCAGGACAGGCCTGGTTGAGCTTGATGATGAGGCGCGAGTACTGCTCGATGGAGAGGTTGTTGGCCGAGCCACCGCTGCCCGCATGCACCATCAGCCAGGGTCGGCTGGCGTCGAGCCTGAGACGGGCGGCAACCTGCTCGCGCACCTGCAGCAGGCTCTCGGGGTCAAAGCCGAGGTAGGGTCCTTGTGGCTCTACCACGGTCTGATGCTGATCGGCGAGGAAGCGGCGCACCAGATCCAGGTTGTATTCGTACTCCGGCTTCTGGGAGCGGGAGCGGCGCTGCACCAGGCGCTGGTTGTAGAGCACCTGGGCCAGCTTCGTGGCTGGTGCCAGCCGGTAGGGAATGTGCGCCTTCCACACCAGCTTGGCATTGCGGGTGTTGGAGAAGAGGCAGATGGAGGCATCGAAGGCGGCCGCCTTGATGCGCGCCAGCAGGGCGCGTTGCTGCTCCTTGTCGGCCCGGGCACCCGGATCCAGGATGATCTCGTCGATCCATGGGCAGAGGCGGGCCAAGGGCGCCGTGTAGGCGGGAACCAGGGCAGTCACATGACACTCCATGGAGCGCTTGAGCATGGCAAAGCTCGGCCACGCCAGCATGAAGTCACCAATCTTGTCATTGCGGACTACCAGAATACGTTTCATAAAAAATCCCTATGCTCCCTGTCACCAGCGAAGGAGGCTTGATGCGCGATGCGGGTATTCTTGCCTGATGCAGGGCGATTCTCAAGCGAAGACACCACGGGGCCCCGATTTGTGCGACCCCGGCCGCCGATCAGCGCCAGAAATCCGCGCCATCCCGGTCGCGACAAACCGGCAACAGCCCCTATAATGCGACCAGTTTTCCGGTTTCAGGAATCAGCAGCATGACCAACAAGGTAATCTATCCCGGCACCTTCGATCCCATCACCAACGGCCATACCGATCTCATTGGCCGCGCCGCCAGACTGTTCGACGAGGTGGTGGTCGGGGTGGCCAACAGCCCGAGCAAACGGCCGCTGTTCGATCTCGAGGAGCGCGTTCAGCTGGCCCGGCAGGTGACGGCTCACCTGCCCAACGTCAAGGTGGTGGGCTTCTCCGGCCTGCTGGTGGATTTTGCCAGGGAGCAGCAGGCCAACGTGCTGATCCGCGGCCTGCGCGCCGTCTCCGACTTCGAATACGAGTTCCAGCTCGCCAACATGAACCGTCGCCTGATGCCCACCCTGGAGAGCGTCTTCCTCACCCCGGCGGAGGAGAACTCCTTCATCTCCTCCACCCTGGTGAAGGAGGTGGCGCTGCACGGAGGTGACATCCACCAGTTCGTCGACCCCCTGGTGGCTCAGGCCATCGCCGCCAGGCAGCAGCGCTAATCCCTCCCCTGATGGGCAGAAACGAACAAGGGCTACCCGCGGGTAGCCCTTGTTGCATCAAGGCACTGCACGCCTAGCTGCGGGCAAACTGCTGGCGGATCGCCCGCTCCAGCCCGTCCAGCCACTCGTAGCGACGCCGGTACATGGCCCGCTTCTTGGCGGCCACCTCCTCCAGCGGCTTGCGCACCACGGGTTGCAGCCGCACGAAGTTGGCGTCCTGATCGAGGGCGCCAAACTCCTGCCACAGCTCGTCGTAGTCCGCCTGCAGGCAGGCTTTCTTCTTCTTGCTGTACCGTCTTGCCTGGAAGATGTGGGCCTTCATGCGTACCGCACAGACCCGGTGGGCCCCCATGGCCCCGGCCAGCGCCATCACCAGCATCACCACCAGCGACTTGGGTCTCAGACCCTGACCCGCCCGGGTCAATGCCCGCACCTGCTCCTGGGGCTGCTCGACACAGGGCTCCGGCCCCTGCACCGACCCGATCACCAGGGCCAGCTCCTGTTCGCTGCCCGCCAGGGAGAAGGCACAGCTGTAGAGTCGCTCCCCCCGCGCGTTGACGATGGAGAGGGCCAGCTCCGCCTCCCTGCGGAAGGTGCCGTCGTGACGCAGCACGATGCGCCAGCCGCCATCGGGATAATGGCCCAGCACTATCCCCTCCCCCAGATAGAGCGGGTCGATGAGCTCGGGGTACAGGCCCAGCAGCAGGCGGTAGTGATCCTCCACCATCTTGACCCGCTGGTTCACCGTCGAGCAGGCGAAGCGATAGGGGCGCATCGGCTTGTCGAGCAGCTCGGGGTGGCGGGCGGGAAGCGCTCGCAGGGGGGCGCTCTGGAACAGCTCGAACACCCGGTTCAACTGCGCACGGTAGAGCAGACTGCGCAGCAAAAACTTGCCGCGATTGAAGGTCTTGCGGGCGCTGTCTTCGGGATAGAGGAAGCGGGCCATATCGTGGGCACAATAGTGCCCCTGCCGGGATAAATGTTCCCAGTCTATTGATTTAGCTGTCATTTTATTACCTCGCAGCCTGAACTGGCGAGATAGTAGTCATGGGCTGACGCCGCTTCAACAGACCGGAAATACTCTCTTACAACTTGGCCGGTTCCGGCTCAAAAACCCCTCTTTCAGCGTTGGCAGTGGGAGCAGAACACCGTGGTTCGCTGGCCCATCTTCACCTCGGTGAGCAGGGTGTGGCAGTGGAAACAGGGCTGGCCGCCACGGCCGTAAACCTGCAGCTGCTGCACGAAATAGCCTGGCTTGCCGTCGGCGCTGGTGAAATCCTTGAGGGTGGTGCCCCCCTGGTGAATGGCTTCGGCCAGCACCCGCTTGATCTCGCTCACCAGGGTGCCCAGCCGCTCGGCGCTGATGTTGCCCGCCGCCCGCCTGGGATGAATGCCGGCGGCATAGAGCGCCTCGTTGGCGTAGATGTTGCCCACCCCGACCACCACATGGTTGTCCATCAGGAACTGCTTGATGGCGGTGCTGCGCCCCTTCGCCCGCTCCCGCAGGTAATCGGCATGGAAGGCATCGGTGAGGGGTTCCGGCCCCAGCTTGGCGAGCAGGGCATGGGCCTCGGCCGGTTCGCGGGTCCACAGCAGGGCGCCAAAACGGCGCGGATCGTTGAGCCGCAGCAGCTTGCCGTTGGCCAGCTCGATATCCACGTGATCGTGCTTCTCGGCCGGGGTGCCGATGTCCAGCACCCGCAGGCTGCCGGACATCCCGAGATGCAGGATGGCGGTGCCGAAGTCGGTCTCCAGCAACAGGTATTTGGCGCGGCGGCTGACGCGGTGGATGACGAGATCCACCAGCTCCTGGATCTCGCCGGGCACGGGCCAGCGCAAGCGGCCGTCCCGCACCACCACGCGGGTCACCTTGATGCCGGTAAGCCAGGGGGAGATGCCCTGGCGGCTGACTTCGACTTCCGGTAATTCAGGCATGGGCGATCTCTCGTTCAGGGAATGGGACGCATCAGGTCACGGTATTGCGCCTGACTCAAGCTGAGCCAGGTCGAGGAGGGCAGCAGGGCGGCAAACTTGCCGTCGTCCTGATAGAGCCCGACTTCCACCGGATCGCTCTGTCCGGCGATCCAGATCTTGAGGGTCACCGGGGTGCCGCGCACGGGCTCGCCGGGGGGCAGCAGCCAGCCTTGCCACGCCTCGATGCGGGCCGCCAGCTGGGCGTTGCCAAGCCCCAGATCCGGCGCGCTGCGCCAACCCTGGCCGATACGCTCTATCTGCCAGCTCGGCCCCTGCCAGGTCAGCACCACGGCACTCTCCGGCAACAGCGGACGCGCGCGTTTGGCACTGTTCTCCTGCTGGGCCTGCTCCAGCCGGTGCAACAGGGTAATGACGATCAACACGACCACGATGATCACGTTGTTCCAGCCTTTGCGGCTCAGTTTGAACATGGCTAGCCTCCCTTCGAATCGGCAGTGTACTGAATTCCAGCCATAAAAAAACCCGGCACGAGGCCGGGTTTTTGCAGCGAAACCAAGTAATTACTTGATTTTGCCTTCTTTGTAGATCACATGCTGACGAATCACGGGATCAAATTTCTTGATCTCCATTTTTTCGGGCATGGTGCGCTTGTTCTTGGTAGTGGTATAGAAGTGACCAGTACCGGCGCTGGAGTTCAGGCGAATCTTATCGCGAATACCTTTAGCCATGATCTAATTCCTTATACCTTAACGCCGCTGGCACGCAGTTCAGCCAGAACCACTTCAACGCCGCGCTTGTCGATGATACGCATGCCTTTTGCGGATACGCGCAGGCTCACGAAGCGTTTTTCACTCTCAACCCAGAAACGGTGAGTGTGCAGGTTCGGCAGGAAACGACGCTTGGTAGCGTTGTTAGCGTGCGAACGGTTGTTACCAACTGCCGGGCGCTTGCCGGTTACTTGGCATACTCTAGACATGTCAGTCTCTCCAAATCTTACTTCATTGCTCGAGCAAATATCTGCCCCGCTGGCCTTCGATTGCGGGGCAAACAGAAGGCGGCATTTTATACAGCATCCGTGATCAAAGATCAACTAATACAGTGCCAGAGCCCAGTCACAACCAACCACGCTCTGCGAAAGAAACCGTGATGCCATCACCGATCACCAGGTGATCAAGCACTCTGATATCGACCAGGGCCAGGGCGGCCAGGATCCGATCCGTGATCTGGCGGTCCGCCCGACTGGGCTCGGCCACGCCGGACGGGTGATTATGCGCCAGAATCACGGCGGCTGCATTATGTTTGAGCGCGATCTGCACGATTTCTCTGGGCCAGACGCTCGCCGAGTCGAGGGTGCCGTAAAAAAGTTCGACAAACCGGATGACCCTGTGCTGGTTGTCGAGCAGCAGCAGGGCGAACACCTCCCGCCCCCGATCCCGCAACTGGGCTTGCAGAAAGTCACGGGTAAGCCCGGGCGAGGTGAGCGCCTCTCCCCGTTGCAACTGTTCGGCCAGATGGCGCCGCCCCATCTCCAGCACCGCCTGCAACTGGGCATACTTGGCAGGTCCCAGCCCGTGAGCGCCACAAAAATCCTGCTGCTCGGCCCCCAGCAGTGCCCGCAGGGAACCAAACTGCTGCAACAACTGGCGGGAGAGATCCACCGCACTCAACCCGCTGACCCCGGTGCGCAGGAAGATGGCCAGCAGTTCGGCATCGGAGAGCGTCGCCGCCCCTCGGCGCAGCAGCTTTTCCCTCGGGCGCTCCTCTTCCGGCCACTCCTTGATGCTCATTTGTCTCTCCCTCATGGCTATTGAGAGAAAACATAGCAAAGAATCCCGCGAGCCCGACCACAACTCCCCCATGTCAGCCTCTGTCGCCACCCATTGCCTGTGCTATCTTAGCCGACCAGTCAGAGTGAGCCGGAAGAGAAGCAGCAGATGAGATTGGCCGATAAACGCATCCTGTTGGGTGTCAGTGGCGGGATCGCCGCCTACAAGAGTGCCGAACTGGTACGTCGCCTGAAAGATCAGGGGGCCGAGGTGCGAGTGGTGATGACCCGCTCCGCCAAGGAGTTCATCACCCCGCTGACCCTGCAAGCCGTCTCAGGCCACCCGGTGGCCGACAGTCTGCTGGACCCGGCTGCCGAGGCGGGCATGGGCCACATCGAGCTGGCCAAGTGGGCCAATCTGGTGCTGATCGCCCCCGCCAGCGCCAATCTGATGGCCCGCATGGCCGCCGGCATGGCGGACGAGCTGCTCACCACCCTCTGCCTTGCCACCCCGGCGACTGTCGCCCTGGCGCCAGCCATGAATCAGCAGATGTATCGCAACGCCGCTACCCAGGCCAACCTTCAGACCCTCGCCGAGCGCGGCATTCAGCTGTGGGGGCCGGATTCCGGCAGCCAGGCCTGCGGCGACGTGGGCCCGGGCCGGATGCTGGATCCCCTGGAACTGGTGGAACGCTGCTGCCAGCAGCTCGCCGCCGAACCGCTCCTGGCAGGCGTCAGGCTGCTGCTCACCGCCGGGCCGACCCGCGAGGCGCTGGATCCGGTGCGCTATATCAGCAACCACAGCTCCGGCAAGATGGGCTACGCCATCGCCCGCGCCGCGCGCGAAGCGGGCGCGGAGGTGACCCTGGTGAGCGGCCCGGTGGCACTGGCCACCCCGGCCGGCGTTACCCGCATCGATGTGGAGAGTGCCCTGCAGATGCACGAAGCAGTGATGAGCCGGGTCGGTGAGTGCGACCTCTTTATCGGCTGCGCTGCCGTCGCCGACTACCGTCCCGCCCAGGTGGCCGAGCAAAAGATCAAGAAGACCGGCGACAACGACCAAATGCAGCTGACCCTGGTCAAAAACCCCGACATCATCGCCGATGTGGGGGCGTTGTCAGACAAACCCTTCACCGTCGGATTTGCCGCCGAAACCGTGGATGTGGAACAATACGCCCTCGACAAACTTCGACGTAAGCGGCTGGACATGATCGCAGCCAACGATGTGTCCCGTGCAGGCCAGGGTTTCAATGCCGATGACAACGCCCTGACCGTCTTCTGGCAAGGGGGTCAAGCCGCCCTGCCCCTGGCCGATAAGCTGACGCTCGCCCGTCATCTTGTCGCCCTGATTGCACGCCATTATCGACCCTGAGCCCATTGAACATGCCGGGAGCCCCAGGCTCCTGCAGTACCACCCGATCGCCAGGCGATCCAATTGAAAAAGATTCATGACGACACAAATTGAACTGAAAATCCTGGATGCCCGCATCGGCACCGACTTCCCGCTGCCCGCTTACGCCACACCGGGCTCCGCTGGCATGGACTTGCGCGCCCTGCTGGATGCCCCGCTGACCCTGGCCCCAGGCGACACCACGTTGGTGCCGACCGGGCTGGCCATTCACATCCAGGATCCGGGTCTGTGCGCCACCATCCTGCCCCGCTCCGGCCTCGGCCATAAGCACGGCATCGTGCTGGGCAACCTGGTCGGCCTCATCGACTCCGACTACCAGGGTCAGTTGATGGTCTCGGTCTGGAACCGTGGCAACGACAGCTTCACCATGCAGCCTGGCGAGCGCATCGCCCAGCTGGTGATCCTGCCGGTGGTACAGGCCAGCTTCCAGTTGGTCGACGAATTCAATCAGAGTGAACGGGGTGAAGGCGGGTTTGGTTCTTCTGGTCGCCAATAACAAGACCACACGGCCCCCTGGGGCACGTGCCAAATAATAGAATCAAGCCATTGTTTTTTTAGGGGAATCCATGGCAAGCAGTAACCAGAAACAGAGTCGGCGCGATCAGATCCTGCAGGCACTCGCCCACATGCTGGAAACCAGCCCGGGCCAGCGCATCACCACGGCACGCCTCGCGGCCGAGGTGGGCGTGTCCGAGGCGGCCCTCTACCGGCATTTTCCCAGCAAGGCGAGGATGTTCGAGGGGCTGATCGACTTTATCGAGGATTCCCTGCTGTCACGGGTCAACCTGATCATGGCCGAAGAGAAGGACACCATGGCCCGCTGCCATCACATACTGCAGCTGCTGCTGGTGTTCGCCGAGCGCAACCCCGGCATCACCCGCATTCTCAATGGCGATGCCCTGCTGGGCGAACACGATCGGCTGCGGGATCGCATCAGCATTCTGTTCGACAAGCTGGAGACCCAGATCAAGCAGGTACTGCGCGAGAAACGGCTGCGGGAAGGCCAGGGCTTCCAGCTCGACGAGACCATGCTGGCCAACCTGCTGCTGGCCTATACTGAGGGCCGCATCAGCCAGTTCGTCCGCTCGGAGTTCAAAATCAAGCCCACCGCCGGGTTTGAAGATCAGTGGCAGTTTATCCGCAGCCAGCTGCTGCAAAGCTGAGCCAGCAGACCGCATCAACCAATGCACGTCCGCTCCGAGTGCACAATCAAGCCCACTGCCGGCTTTGAAGATCAGTGGCAGTTCATCCGCAGCCAGCTGCTGCAAAGCTGAGCCAGCAGACCGCATCAACCAATGCACGTCCGCTCCGAGTTCACAATCAAGCCCACTGCCGGCTTTGAAGATCAGTGGCAGTTTATCCGCAGCCAGCTGCTGCAAAGCTGAGCCAGCAGACCGCATCAACCAATGCACGTCCGCTCGGAGTTCAACATCAAGCCCACTGCCGGGTTTGAAGATCAGTGGCAGTTTATCCGCAGCCAGCTGCTGCAAAGCTGAGTGCGCACATGCCCAGCGTCCCTGCGCCAGCAGGGTTGTGACAAAGCGGGAGGCCTTGGCCTCCCTTGCTTTTTGTGGCACAAAAGAAGAGACAAGCACCAGATGCGACCCAGCTTGTCGCGCTCAAGTGTTAGATTCATCTGCCATAAATCTTCACACCAACAGGACATCCTATGGAACCCGAGATCATTACCGAAGCACAGACCTGGCTGACCAACAACCAGGGACTGATCATCGAGTATGCGGTCAACATCGCCGCCGCCCTGATCACCCTGCTGGTCGGTTACATTGCCGCCAACCTTCTCAGCGGTGGCGTGGTCAAGGTGATGCAGACCCGCAAGCTGGACACCACCGTCACCCACTTCGTCGGCAGCATCCTCAAATACACCATTCTGGTGTTCGTGGTGATCGCCGCTCTGGGCCGGGTCGGGGTGCAGACCGCCTCCTTCGTGGCCATCATAGGTGCCGCCGGTCTGGCCATCGGTCTGGCGCTGCAGGGCTCTCTCTCCAACTTTGCCGCCGGTTTCCTGCTCATCATCTTCCGCCCCATCAAGGCAGGGGAATTCATCGAGGTGGCAGGCACCAATGGCGTTGTGCAATCGGTGCAGCTCTTCACCACCACCCTCACCTCGGGTGACAACAAGATGGTGGTAGTGCCGAACTCCGCCATCCTCAACGGCACCATCGTCAACTACTCGCGCATGGATACCCGCCGCGTCGACATGACCTTCGGCATCGGCTACGGCTCCGACCTGCGCAAGGCCAAACAGATCCTGGAGCGGCTGGTGAGCGAAGAGCCCCGCATCCTGAAGGAGCAGGCCGCCACCATTGCCGTTGCCGCGCTGGCCGACTCCTCGGTCAATATCGTGGTGCGTCCCTGGGTCAAGACCGGTGATTACTGGGGTGTCTGGTTCGACTTCCACGAGAAGGTGAAGCTCACCTTCGACGCCGAGGGCATCGAGATTCCCTTCCCCCAGCGTGTGGTCCACATGCAAAAGACTGCGGATTGATCCTCGGTGTGCGTTCTCCAGTGCCAGCCTTCGGGCTGGCACTGTCGTTTCTGCCTTCTGTGACATGAAAAAACCGGCCACAGGCCGGTCTTGCGCACCAGGTCGCACCGCGTTCTCACCCCAGCCGGCGTGCAACCCGGTTGAGCAGGGGCTGCATCAGCACATAACCCCCCAGCACGGCTCCGATCACCGCCAGTACGCGGATCTCCAGCGTCGGCGCCGCATTGGCCAGCGTCAGGGTCAGCAAACCGATGAGGCCGGTGGCGATCAGGCTCAGGGCAAACAGGGATAACAGGGCTTTCATCTCGATCTCCTCATTCCACACCATTGATTCCATACCTTGGCCATCCCTGGGAGATCTCGTCCATTCGGCTCATATGATAGCCAGCGTCTGTTGCCCACCATTTGCGCCTGCTCAAAAAACCGTCCGATGAGCGTCTGTTGAATACCCTTTGATCTGTCACGCCAGCTTTCCAGAGCCACGGCCGCGCTCCCCTTGAAATGAAAGCCTTTTCAACCCGAGCAAGCATGCGCGAACGCAAGATCCCGGGGTACTGAGTGACTCATAATCGCACTGTTTTGGTTGTACACTCCCTCGTTGCAGACAATTGGTAATGCTCTGTTACACGGGGCGCACGGAGTGCCCGGTATAATGCTCGCATAATAAGGTTTGGCGGGAGCCTTGCCTGCAAGGTTCAAACACAACTTGGAAGACTGATAATCCTATGAAAAATATCAATCCAACCCGGACCCAGGCCTGGCAGGCACTGGAAGCCCATTTTGCAGCCAACAAGGAGATGCGTCTCAAGGATCTGTTCGCACAGGATCCCAAGCGTTTTGACAAGTTCTCCCTCACCTTCGGTGGCGACATCCTGGTCGACTACTCCAAGAACCTGATCACCGAAGAGACCCTCAAGCTGCTGGTGAACCTGGCTGGCGAGACCGATCTGCGCAGCGCCATCGACGCCATGTTCAACGGCGACAAGATCAACATGACCGAAGGACGCGCCGTACTGCACACCGCCCTGCGCAACCGCTCCGACCGTCCCATCGAGGTTGACGGCAAGGACGTGATGCCGGAAGTGAACGCCGTACTGGCCAAGATGAAGGGCTTCTGCGAGAAAGTCATCGGTGGCGAGTGGAAGGGCTATACCGGCAAGGCCATCCAGCACGTGGTCAACATCGGCATTGGTGGCTCCGATCTGGGCCCCGTCATGATCACCGAGGCCCTGCGCCCCTACAAGAATCACCTGGAGATGCACTTCGTCTCCAACGTCGACGGCACTCACATCGCCGAGACGCTCAAGAAGATCGATCCGGAAACCACCCTGTTCCTGGTGGCCTCAAAGACCTTCACCACCCAGGAGACCATGACCAACGCCCTGACCGCCCGCGACTGGTTCCTCGGTCACGCCGGTGACAAGGCTCACGTGGCCAAGCACTTCGCCGCCCTGTCTACCAACGGCAAGGCCGTGGCCGAGTTCGGCATCGACACCGACAACATGTTCGAGTTCTGGGACTGGGTCGGCGGTCGTTACTCCTCCTGGTCCGCCATCGGCATGCCCATCGCCCTCTCCCTCGGCTTCGAGCACTTCGAGGCCCTGCTGCAAGGCGCCTTCGAGATGGACATGCACTTCGCCACTGCCGCCAATGAACAGAACGTGCCCGTACTGCTGGCCCTGATTGGCCTGTGGTACAACAACTTCCATGGTGCCGAGTCCGAAGCCATCCTGCCGTACGATCAGTACATGCATCGCTTCCCTGCCTACTTCCAGCAAGGCAACATGGAGTCCAACGGCAAGTACGTGGACCGCGACGGCAATCCGGTGGACTACCAGACCGGCCCCATCATCTGGGGTGAGCCGGGTACCAACGGCCAGCACGCCTTCTACCAGCTGATCCACCAGGGCACCAAGCTGATCCCCTGCGACTTCCTAGCGCCGGCCATCAGCCATAACCCCATCGGTGACCACCATCCGAAGCTCCTGGCCAACTTCTTCGCCCAGACCGAGGCCCTGGCCTTCGGCAAGAGCAAGGAAGCGGTGGAGGCCGAGTTCCTGGCCGCCGGCAAGACCCTGGAGCAGGTCAAGGATCTGGTGCCGTTCAAGGTGTTCGAAGGCAACCGCCCGACCAACTCCATCCTCTTCAAGCAGCTGACCCCGAAAACTCTCGGCTCCCTGATCGCCATGTACGAGCACAAGATCTTCGTACAGGGTGCAATCTGGAACATCTTCTCCTTCGACCAGTGGGGTGTGGAGCTGGGCAAACAGCTGGCCAACAAGATCCTGCCGGAGCTGGGCACCGATGAAGCCGTCACCAGCCACGACGGTTCCACCAACGGCCTGATCAACACCTGGAAAGCCTGGAAGGCCTGATTGCTCCCGCCCTCCAGAATGCAAAAGCCCCGCTCGATGAGCGGGGCTTTTTTATAGGCTTCAATCTGTCTGTTTGCATCATCCGGACGACAGGCCAGGTGTCTAAGCCAGCCAGTAACGGGGATCGTCATCCCCGCCCCTTCCGATGCCGCTCAGCGAAGGCTTAACCGCCGACGGCAATACGCTTCATGTCCTTCATGTAACCACGCAGGGTCTGGCCGATCTTCTCGATCGGGTGGTTGCGGGTCGCTTCGTTGGCAGCCAGCAGGGCCAGGTTGTCCACCGCCTTGCTCTCGGCACGGGCACTGCCCAGGTCCCCTGCTTGCAGGGTCGGCATGAAGTGCTCACGCAGCAGCGGCACGGCGGCGTTGGCGAACAGGTAGTTGCCGTACTCCGCGGTGTCGGAGATGACCACGTTCATCTCGTACAGACGCTTGCGGGCGACGGTGTTGGCGATCAGCGGCAGCTCGTGCAGAGACTCGTAGTAGGCAGACTCTTCATAGATACCGGAGGCCACCATGGTTTCGAACGCCAGCTCCACACCCGCCTTGACCATGGCCACCATGACCACGCCATTGTCGAAGTACTCCTGCTCGGCGATCTTGCCGGCATAGGCAGGGGCATTCTCGAAGGCGGACTTGCCGGTCTCTTCGCGCCAACCGAACAGCTTGGCATCGTCTTCGGCCCAGTCAGCCATCATGCCGCGGGAGAACTCGCCGGCGATGATGTCATCCATGTGCTTCTCGAACAGCGGACGCATCAGGGTGCGCAGTTGCTCGGAGAGCTCGAAGGCACGCAGCTTGGCCGGGTTGGAGAGGCGGTCCATCATCAAGCTGATGCCGCCCTGCTTCAGGGCCTCGGTGATGGTCTCCCAGCCGAACTGGATCAGCTTGCCGGCATAGGCCGGGTCGGTGCCCTCGGCAACCAGCTTGTCGTAGCAGAGCAGGGAACCGGCCTGCAGCATGCCGCACAGAATGGTCTGCTCGCCCATCAGGTCGGATTTCACTTCCGCGACGAAGGAGGATTCCAGCACGCCGGCACGGTCACCACCGGTAGCAGAGGCCCACGCCTTGGCGATGGCCATGCCCTCGCCCTGGGGATCGTTCTCCGGGTGGACGGCGATCAGGGTCGGTACGCCGAAGCCGCGCTTGTACTCTTCACGCACTTCGGTACCCGGGCACTTGGGCGCAACCATCACGACGGTGATGTCGGAACGGATCTGCTGCCCCTCTTCCACCACGTTGAAGCCGTGGGAGTAGCCCAGCGCGGCGCCCTGCTTCATCAGCGGCATCACGGTTTTGACGACGTCGGAGTGCTGCTTGTCCGGAGTCAGGTTCAGCACCAGATCGGCGGTCGGGATCAGCTCTTCATAGGTGCCGACCACGAAGCCGTTGTCGGTGGCCTTCTGCCAGGAGGCGCGCTTCTCGGTGATGGCGGCCTTGCGCAGGGCGTAGGAGATGTCCAGCCCGGAGTCGCGCATGTTCAGACCCTGGTTCAGGCCCTGGGCGCCACAGCCCACAATCACCACCTTCTTGCCCTTCAGCACGTTGCAGCCGTCCGCGAACTCTTCGCGCTGCATGAAACGACACTTGCCCAGCTGGGCCAACTGCTGACGCAGGTTCAAGGTGTTGAAATAGTTAGCCATGGTGATTGCTCCGTTCGATTGATTCCATGCCGGATGGCGGCGTTGTCGAAACCACTATAGCGCGGGACACTTATTGCCTGAACTGATATATTCGAAACAGTACGTTGCAGGAATTGAAATGTGATTTCCCGCAATCTCCCGCCGCCGAGCCATCGTGCTACAGGGCGCCTGACAACGCCGCAGGAATAAAAAGATGGACCTTCGCAATCTCGAACTGTTTCTCCACCTCGCCGACTCCCTCCACTTCGGCAAAAGCGCCGATGCCATGGCGGTCAGCCCCTCCACCCTGAGCCGCGCCATCCAGCGACTGGAACAGGAGACCGGCTGCGTGCTGTTCGAGCGGGACAACCGCTCGGTGCGGCTCACCCCTGCTGGTGACAAGCTGCGGGAGTTTGGCGGTGCCTTGCTGCAGGAGTGGCGCCAACTCAAACAGGAGCTCAAGCGCAGCGACGAGCCGCTGCAAGGGCGGTTGCGGGTCTTCTGTTCGGTCACCGCCAGCTACTTTCTGTTGCCCGAAGTACTGGAGCGCTTTCGCCGCCGTTATCCCCAGCTGGAGATCAAGCTGGAGACCGGCGACCCGGCGCTGGCGGTGGACAAGATCCTGGCTGACGAAGCCGATCTCGCCATCGCCGCCCGCCCGGATGCCCTCTCCGCCAAGCTGGAATTTGCCAGTCTGCAGCAGGTACCGCTGGTGTTCATCGCCCCCCGCACCGCACCGCAGCAGAGCCAGTGGTTTTCTCAGGGAGAGCCAGACTGGGAGCGGCTGCCACTGATCCTCTCCGAGCAGGGGCTGGCCCGAAAGCGCTGTGATCAATGGTTTCGCAACAAGGGGATAGCTCCCAACATCTATGCAGAAGTGGCGGGCAACGAGGGCATCGTCGCCATGGTGGCCCTCGGCTTCGGTGTGGGTGTCGTGCCTGCCGCCGTCATCGATCACAGCCCCATGGGGGACAAGGTGCGTGTGGTAGAGCCCAAACCGGCGCTCAAGGCGTTCGACGTCGGCATCGCCGTGCTCAAGAAGCGGCTGGAAGAGCCGCTGATCCGCGCCTTCTGGGACACCGCACGCGGCCAGGGAGGCCTTCGCTGATCCGGCAGGCGTCGGAGCCACTGTGAGTGTCAAATGTATCAGTATGAAAGTGGGGGAGAAGAGGGGACACTGGCCGGCACCATCCAGCCACCATCAAGGAATAGAGCGTGAGCCAGCATCTTGTCGAAATCCGCAGTGCCATCCTGTTCGCAGAATATCTGCAAAGCCTCGGGGTCCAGCGCCATGAACTCGATCGGGAGCAGGAGATCTATCTCCAGGACAGGCACCTCGCCACGGTGCAATGCATTCAGGGGGAGCTGCGCTTTTATCTGCGCGCCAGCGCACTGGCCAGATCGTGATCCGCAATCGGTCACAGAACCCGCACGCAAAGCGTATTAGACTGGCACCATCCGTCCCCCTCGCCCCGGGGGCCACCACGAGGAGTGCCCATGAAACAAAGCGGCCTGGATCGGCTCTTCAAACCTCACTCGATCGCCGTCATCGGCGCCTCCAGTGATCCGCAGAAGGCAGGCCATGTGGTCATCCGGCACCTGCTGGCGGGTCAGTTCCAGGGCCCTATACTACCCGTAGCCCCCCGCAGCCAGGCCATCGCTGGCGTGCTCGCCTATCCGGACATAGAGAGCCTTCCCTTCTCCCCCGATCTCGCCATCGTCTGTACCCGGCGCGAACGGGTACTGCCGCTCATCGAGGAGCTCGGCAAGAAAGGAACCGGAGCCGCCATCATACTGGCCGCCCAGTTCTCCACTGACGAGCGCCTGCGGCTCAAGCATCTGTGCCAGCAATACGGCATCCGGCTGCTCGGCCCCAACAGCATGGGCATGCTGCTCCCCGGGCAGGGTATCAACGCCAGCTTTTCCCCCATTGCAGCGACTCCGGGACAGGTGGCGTTTCTCTCCCAGTCTGCAGCGGTCAGCACCACCATCCTGGATTGGGCCAAGCAGCGCGAAATCGGCTTCTCGGCCTTCATCTCCCTAGGCGATCATTGCGACATCGACTTTGGCCAACTGCTGGATCAGCTCTCCCGGGACGGGACGACCCGCGCCATCCTGATCTACATGGACAAGCTGCACGATGCCAGGCACTTTCTCTCCGCCGCCCGTGCCGCCTCGCGTAACAAACCCATCCTGATCCTCAAGAGCGGTCGGCACGACCCGGCCAACGGTCTCGACAATGTCTATGATGCCGCCATCCGCCGGGCTGGCATGCTGCGCGTCCGGGATACCCACGAACTGTTTGCCACTGTCGAGACCCTGAGCCACTCCCTGACCCTCAAGGGGGAGCGGCTCGCCATCCTCTCCAACGGGCGCGGTCTCGCCAACATGGCCGCAGACGTACTGCTGTCTCGGGGAGGCAAGCTGGCGATGCCACCCCTCGACATCGGCAGCGATGCAGATATCGAGGCCTACAAGAGTGCACTCGAGACGCTGCTCCAAGGGGACAGTGCCGATGCCATCCTGCTGATCCATGCACCGTCCCTCACCGCCCGAGGTGTCACCCTCGCCAGCAACCTGATCGACTTCATCAAGCAGCATCCCAGGGCCAGACGATTCAACATACTGACCAACTGGGCAGGCGAATACTCCGCCCAAGAGGGGAGACGCCTGTTCAACGAGGCGGGCATCCCGACCTATCGCACCCCGGAAAGCGCCGTCACGGCCTTCATGCACATGGTGGAATATCGCCGCAACCAGAAACAGTTGATGGAAACACCGGCCTCCCTGCAAGGCGACAGGCTCGATGTCGAGCGCTGCCAGCAGCTCCTTGGGCAAGCGCTGGACCGCCAGCAGCGGGTGCTGGACACCCACCTGGCCCATCCCATCTTGCAGGCAGCCGGGCTATCCACCCTCGCGACCTGGATCGTCTCCGATGCCATCGAGGCAGCACTGACTGCAGAACAGATTGGCTACCCCGTAGCGGTGAAGCTGCGATCTCCCGACATCGCCCACAAATCCGATGTACACGGTGTCATGCTGAACCTGCGCACCTCGGCGGAAGTCGCCCAGGCGGCGGATGCCATTCTAGACAGGGTACGTCAGCGCGATCCTGGCGCCCGCATAGAAGGGCTTCTGGTACAACGCATGGCACGCCGCAGCGGGGGTCTGGAGCTGCGGATCCGCTTGCAGCAGGATCCGGTCTTCGGCCCCGTCATCCTGCTCGGGGAATCCGGCGCCGAGCCCCGCGACATGGTCGCGGCCCTTCCTCCCCTCAACCAGGCACTGGCTCGCTACCAGATCATTGGTGCCCTCAAGGATGGCAAGATCCGCGAGCAGGCCAGTCCGGTACGGCTCGATATCGACGCCCTCGGCCAGGTGCTGTGCCAGCTCTCCGAGCTGCTGCTGGCCTTCCCCGAGATACAAGAACTGGATCTGCACCCGCTGCAGGCCTGTGATGAAGAGATGGTGATCCTGGATGCCCGGCTCGTCCTGGCAGAGCGAGGACAACAAGTTCTGCCACTGGCCATTCGCCCCTATCCCACCGAGCTGGAAGAGGGTGCCTGGCTGAAAGATCAGAGTCATGTGCTGCTGCGCCCCATTCGCCCCGAAGACGAGCCGGCCCACAAGCAGTTCGTGCGGCAGGTGTCTGATGAAGACAGGTACAAACGCTTCTTCGCCGACGTGGGGGAGCTGGGGCATGAGGAGCTGGCCCGCATGACCCAGATCGATTATGACCGGGAAATGGCCTTCGTCGCCGTGGGTCAGGACGGCCCTTTCAGCCAGCAGATCCTGGGAGTGGTGCGAGCCATTGCCAGCCCGGATCAATCGGATGCGGAGTTTGCCATCCTGGTCCGCTCAGACTTGAAAGGCCTCGGACTCGGCAAGTTGATGATGGAAAAGATCGTGCGCTATGCCAGAGAGCGTGGCATAGGCCAGCTCTCTGGCATGACCATGCCCAGCAATCGCGGCATGATCAATCTGGCCAAACGGCTCGGTTTCAAGATCGATATTCAGCTGGAAGATGGGATAGTCAACATGGAGCTTCCCTGCGCTGATCAGGTTGTATAACGATGCAATCGTGGTGGTAAATCAACCAGATATGGATGGATAACGTGAATTTCAGGCAATAAAAAACCCCGCTCGAGTGAGCGGGGTTTCTTGTATTGGGTGCCTGGCAGTGTCCTACTCTCGCATGGCGAATGCCACAC